>JBKJRA010000058.1:0-12845 GCA_046594975.1 Pyrinomonadaceae bacterium
CGACAACATTGGTCGCTCCGATAAAAAGCGGGCTTGAGTTGAGCCACTCGCCGCTGGGGCCGACGATGTAGCTGACGTATTGCGTCACTTGCAGCCCGACCTCGGACGTGCTGAGGATCGCAAAAAGCCACAGGTTCCACGCGACCATAAAGCCGACGAGATCGCTGAAACCGAGCTTTGCCCATTGATACAGACCGCCCTCAAGCGGCATCTGCTTGTTCAGATAAATAACAACGACGGCTGATGGGATGTAGAAAAGCAAGATCGCTGCCAGCCAGAGCACGATATGCGATGGTCCTTGCTTCGCCGCCACTCCGACCCACGGCAGCCCAACGATAAACAGGATCTGCGTCAACACGAGATCCGACAGCCCGAGCTGCTTTTTAAACGTCGCACTGTGTGCCTCAACGCGCTTTTCTCCCGCAATGAATTCGACAGTTGAATTGTCGCCGTTTTGCTCGTCCATAAGAAGTTTGTATTTTTTTTGAAATGTTGCGACTACATACTAATACAAGTCGAACATTCTGAAAAGCTCACACCTGACCCAAACGGACAAATGCGATATAGTTTTGATTGCAAGTTATGTCGTTGAACGCATTACCCATTGGCATTTTTGACTCCGGCGTCGGTGGGCTGACGGTTTATCGCGCTTTGCACGAGCGTCTGCCCAATGAGCATTTCATCTATCTTGGGGACACGGCTCGTGTGCCTTACGGCACAAAGTCGATGGCGACGGTCGAGCGGTATGCGATAGAGAATTCGCAGTTTCTGGCGTCCCGCGGTATTAAGATGCTTGTGGTTGCGTGTAACACGGCGTCGGCGCTGGCTCTGCCAAAGATCCGCGAAAAGATCGGCCTCGACGTTGTTGGTGTGATAGGCCCCGGCGGTCGAAAGGCGGTTGAGCTTACCAACGACAATCCGCACGCCAAGATCGGCGTTATCGCTACCGAAGCAACAGTCGCGAGCAACGCCTATTTCGAAGCGATCCGCCGAGCGTCCGACACCGCCGAAGTGATGCAAACGGGCTGCCCTTTGTTCGTGTCCTTGGCGGAAGAGAACTGGGTCAAGGAACCGGAGACGTTTTCGATAGCCGCGAAATACCTAGCAAAAATGATGGAATTCGCGCCGGACGCGCTTGTTCTGGGTTGTACGCATTACCCGATACTTCGCGATGTGATTCAACAGACGGTGGGCGAAAATGTTAAGCTTGTTGATTCCGGCGAGGCTACTGCGGACGAGGTCGCACAGCTTTTGAAAGACAAAGACCTTGAGAATCCAAACGTGCAAATCGGCAAACGGGAACTCTGCGATGACCTTGACCATTTTTACGTCACCGACGCCGCCGACAGATTTGCCCGCGTCGCTGAGCGGTTTTTAGGAACAAAACCGTCAAAGCTCGAGGCCATCGAGGTTTACGGTGTCGATGAACTAGAAAATTAACAGGATGTACAGGATAAACAGGATATTTGAGTCAATTTCCTATCATGATGATCCTGTGTATCCTGTTTGAATAAACTATTATTAATGACATACATAAGACAAGACAACCGAACCCACGACCAGTTACGCAATACCAAGATCACGCCAAATATTTCGCCGTATGCTGAGGGCTCGGCGTTGATAGAGGTCGGCGGAACTAAGGTAATTTGCACCGCGAGCGTCGAGGACCGCGTGCCGATGTTTATGCGGAATAAGGGTTTAGGCTGGGTGACGGCGGAGTATTCGATGCTGCCGCGGGCGACTAATACCCGAACGCAGCGTGAGACAAAAAACGGCCCGTCGGGAAGGACGCAGGAGATCCAACGTCTCATTGGCCGCAGCTTGCGGGCTGTCGTTGATACAAAGCTGCTTGGCGAAAGGCAGATATATCTTGATTGCGACGTGATACAGGCGGACGGCGGCACACGCTGTGCGTCGATCACAGGTGCCTATGTCGCTCTCGCGTTGGCTTGCCGCAAACTGCTCAAAAAGGGAACCATCAAGACCAATCCGATTATCAGTGAGGTTGCAGCCGTCAGCGTCGGCATTATCGAGGGTACGTCGATCCTCGACCTCGCCTACACCGAAGACTCGACCGCAGACGTTGATATGAACATCGTCTGCACCGGTGCAGGGAAATTTATCGAGATCCAGGGTACTGCCGAACGCGAACCCTTCACCCGCGAGCAGATGGACGAAATGCTAATCCTCGCCGAGATCGGCGTCAATAAATTATTTGAAATTCAGCGAAATGCTTTGGCCGGATAGTATTTATAGTCACTGGGTCGAAATTATTGTAAAATCAGCTGTACAGGAGTTATAAGTATGCTGACGGCAATCGAAAGAACGGGCACGATAAATGCGGATCATCAGATCATTTTGGACGAAGAACTGCCGAGCAATGCGCCGAGCCGTGTGCGGGTGATAGTACTGTTTGACGAAGAAAACGATCTTAATGAAAAAGATTGGCTCAATTCAGCGGCAAACAATGACGCTTTTGATTTCCTAAATGATGAAGGCGAAGATATTTATACGTTAGCAGACGGTAAACCTTTGCAAAATGAAAAATAAGATCGTTTTAGTCCCGTTTCCATTTGACGATCTTTCCAGTCAAAAAGTGCGTCCCGCAGTTTGCTTGACCGATGAGATCCAACCTTACGGACATACAGTTCTTGCCTTTATCACCAGCAAGGTCAGCGAGAGTCAATCCGAAACAGATCTTATTATCGAGGCATCCAACCCAGATTTTGCTCTGACTGGCCTAAAAGTATCATCAACTGTAAGACTGCATCGGTTAATGACTTTGAGCAGCTCTCTGTTTGTAAGAGAACTTGGAGTTTTATCGCAGTTTCAACAAGCGGAAATAAAAATTCGATTACAAAAACTATTTGAGATCTAAGTTCCTATGACTAGCAAACAATTTGAAGGAAAATCGGCGATCGTAACGGGCGGTACGCGGGGTATTGGAAAGGCGATCGTGTTGGAATTGGCACGGCGTGGATGCAATGTTGCATTTAACTATTCTAAAAGTGCCGACGAAGCTGAAAAGCTGAAAACTGAGATCGAGGCCATGGGCGTAAAGGCTTTGGCTGCCCAGTGTGATGTCGCGAATACCGAAGCTGCTGCAGCGTTTGTCGGGCAAGTAAAAGAGGCTTTCGGCACGGTCGATTATCTGGTCAATAACGCCGGTATCACGCGCGATCAGCTAATTTTGCGGATGAAAGAAGAAGATTGGGACGCTGTCATCGACACCAATCTGAAAGGAGCTTGGAACTTTTCCAAAGCCGCTGTGCGGCCAATGATGCGTAATGAAGATGGCGGATCGATACTGAATATCTCGTCGATCTCCGGCGTCGTCGGTATGCTCGGACAGTCAAATTATTCGGCGTCAAAAGCCGGAATGATCGGCCTGACAAAATCGCTTGCTAAGGAAATTGCCAGCAAAAAGGTCACCGTGAATGCTCTCGCGCTCGGCTTGGTCGAAACGGAAATGGCGGCTGAGATGAATGCCGATTATCGTGAAAAATTCCTCTCCATGATCCCGCTTGGCCGGCTCGGAAACGTCACCGAAGTCGCTGAGATCGCCTGCTTTATGCTTTCCCCGTCAGCCGCATACATCACGGGACAGGTGATCCAGGCAGACGGCGGCCTTGCAATGTAATCGCATAATGTCATTTACCTATCAGGACGAAGAAGCCGAACAGGTCGAACAACCTGTTGCTCAACCGCGTCAGCCAGTTCCGCTTTACACGATTATTTTGATCGCGTCGTTTGCAGCGGTTGCAGCTGTGCAGATGCTGACAGGGTTAGACAGGTCGATCATGCTCGCGGGTTTCGACAAGCCTGCGTTTCTCCACGATCACCAATATTGGCGAATACTGACCGGCGCGGCGATGCACGGCGGTCTGCTCCACGTCGGGATGAACGGCTACGCTTTTTACAATTTCGGCCGGATATTTGAAATGCTCTCGAATCGTGCGCATTTGGCGATAGTATTTTTGCTATCGGCGATAGGCGGCGGGCTGCTGAGTCTTGCATTTGCTCCGACCGGCGTCTCGGTCGGGGCATCTGGCGGTATCGTCGGTTTGATCGGTTACCTAGCGGTATATGCGTTTCGGCGGCGTGATTTTATCTCGGCTGCTTTTCGTAAGAATCTACTTGTGAATATCGGCTTTATACTTGTTTTCGGGCTTGTGCTGTATCAAACAATAGATAACTTTGGACATATTGGCGGACTCATTACCGGAGCTGTTTATGGGTTTGTTCAAATCCCCGGCGATTCATTTTCGGACCCGCGAGAGGTCGGTTCTGCGGTCAAAACTATTGGTATTGCGTCGGTCGGGATCTACGTTGCCGTCTGTGCGTTTTGTATTTTGCTGATGCTAGGCCTAGTTTAAGGCAATTATTTATCAATGGCCCGCGTTCGAGTTCACCAACATGTAAATCCGCATTCGCCGTATTACAGGCAAACGCCTGATGCGTTAGATCTTGCGGCGATCTTTGCCAAGCCGGACCTGCCGCTACATCTTGATATCGGCTGCGCACGCGGACGGTTTATCTTAAGGATGGCGGAGCTTGCGCCAGAGTGGAATTTTCTCGGTGTTGAGATACGCGAGCCGCTCGTCGGCGAGGCTAATCGGCTTACGGAGGAAGCCGGACTAACGAATCTGCACTACACTTTTTGCAATGCGATGCTCTCGCTCGGAGCTTTGCTCGCCGATATTCCTGACGAATGTATTCAGGCCGTCACGATACAGTTTCCTGATCCTTGGTTCAAGAAAAAACACGCCAAACGCCGGATGGTAACCGCCGAGCTTGTGAAAGCAGTCGTTGACAAACTCGCGACCGACGGCCATATCTTTGTTCAGACGGACATCGAATTTCTGGCTGATGAGATGTTTGAATTATTTCGAGCCGATGAGAGATTAACGGAAACTAAGACCTCAGAAAACCCTTTTCCGGTTAGAACTGAGCGTGAGATATCTGTCGAGGATAAAGAGTTGCCCGTTTACCGGACGACCTTTCAGAGGCAATAATTACTTCCAATTCTTTTCTTTCTTAAATCGTTTGATAACCATTTCACGCCGGAGTTTTGGCAAATGGTCGATGAATAGGGTTCCGTTGCAGTGGTCGGTTTCGTGTAGAAATGCGCGGGCGGCGTAGCCTGTCGCTTCTCTTTCAAACCACTCGCCTTTTTCGTCCTGGGCACGCAGGCGGACCTTTGCGGGGCGAACGACAACTGCAGGGACCTTACCGAGCGATAGACAGCCTTCGGGGCTCGATTGCTCGCCTTCGGTGGCAACGATCTCCGGGTTTGCAGCGATGAGCTTGATGCCCTCGCAATCCATCACAAAGAGACGTAGATTCAAGCCGATCTGCGGTGCGGCAAGCCCGACGCCTTCGTCGTCGTACATCGTCTCGAACATATCCGCACAGAGACGGACAAGTTTCTGATCGAATTCTGTTATCGGCTGGCCGACTTCGGCGAGGATCTTTTCGGGGTATTCTGTGATCTTTCTGAGAGCCATACTATCTGGGGATCACACCTGAACGCGATGAGCGGTGAAAGTCGCGCTTTGCGTTAAAGCCTTTTTCATCGCGACCGGTGCATTCCCAGCAGACGATGCGTTCTTCGTTGGTAGGCGATAAAAATGTGTTGTAATACGTCACTTCGCGGTCGCATTCCGCACATCTGGAGCTTGGTTTTTCGTTTTGTTGAGGCGTTGTCATAAAGCGTCGATTAAGGCAATTGATAAACCTTGTATGTTTCTGTCTTGAAAACAATAGGATAAGGATAAACGCCGCAGCTTACAAGATACGCGGCTGCATATTTGTTTTTTAATTGAGCGACCTGCTCGCTCGAGAGCTGATTAAATGCATTTTCGATCTCTTCGTAAGCACTCTCGCCCTTTGAAATTTGCCGGTTTCCGGTAAGGTCACTAACTCGTGTCCGCCATTCGGACAGACGATCAAATGTCGGGTAACCAAATGATACAACGCCGGCTCGTCTCGCGAAATACCAAAAATCCGTGCGGTTAGGCGGTTGGATAACGACTGCATCCGCAGCTGTATTTTGTGAGATCCAACGCGAAGCCTGTTGGAAATCATCCGGTGTGGCAGCTCGCGAATGCAAAGTCTGCTGGATCTGCATATAGCCTTTGCCGAGCGGATCTAGGAAGCCGATGACCAGCACGGCAAACAAAGCAATGATTATTTTATGCTGACGAGACGTAAGTCGCTGAACGGTATAAAACGCCGTCCACATAAAAAACAAAGGTGTGAAGACCGGAAAAAGCCGCATCGGCATCAAACGCAAAAATGGGAACATCTCAAACCAGCGAAGGGCGACGCCTGCCACAAAAAATAACCCAAGTGCGATCTGAAATTTCATTAAAAACCTGAGAGCGAAATTTTTGTCACGCCATAGTGCAAAGCAGTTGAAAGCCAGCATCACAAATATAAGGATCGTGCCCGCTTTGGAAAACTGAAACACGTCGACCGCTGCGGGGATACGATATAATATGATGAATTTCCAATCGTCGTACGAACCCGCAGCCGCTCCCGTTTGATCGGAAAATATAGCTAACAACCCAAACGACGAGAACAATCCCGTAATAATTATAACTTTGGCCAGATCTTTGACCGGAATTCTTTCTAACAAAAAAGCCAAACCAACCGCAAGGATCGCCCAAAGTCCGACCGCCGGGTGAAAACTGAACGACAACCCTAGCAAGATTGAGGGCAAAATTATTTTGCGTTTTGAAAATTCGACCAACGAAACGAGCAGACAGACATAAGCAACTACTTTGGCTTCGAATCCGCCGAATATCCACTCTTCATTGACGACGGTTTGTGCAAAAGCGAGCCAGATAAAGACGGAAGCCGCGACCTTCCAATACGCGATTTGCCAATGCAGCCCAAGCCTGAGCATTGCAACTAACAGTACGATCCAGCTTGCGATCCTACATATCCAGGCGGCAACTTCCAGTGAGAAGATGTGCGACGGAAAACTAAAGATCAGATTAAAAAGCCCATGCTCGTGTGCCGGAGAGGAAAATGTCCAATCGTTCGGGAGAAAATTTGGCTGTAAACGCAATAGGTAAGGAAATTCGTTGCCGAAAGGAACGGTTTTGGCATGAAATAAGAGTACAGCGAGAAAAAGAAATGCAAAACATATCACCAAAACCAACGGCGAACTACTTGGGTTTTTATCTAGATGTGTTTCTTCGTTGGTCGGCATAACAAAATTTCGTTCGCAACTGATCGCATTTGTGCCAAACTTTGCGTCTTTGGCGCAATGATTGCGCTCTTTCGTTCAGATTTGTCCGGCTCTAAAGTATTTTTAGCAACTCGCAGACCTTCTTACACGTTCGCCAATAAACATCCTCCATAAAAATATGGGCGAATTCGCCGTTGCGGCCGATGCTCAAAAGGTTTTCGATATTGGTTGATCTCTCAAAATTTTGCCGCGCCTGCTCGTATTCATTTAGAAAGACCGGATATGAGATCGGCGTTCGCAAAACATTGTAACCGAGATAACGCTCACGCGCGTCCGCGACTACTTCGGTGAGCGATGTTAGACACATTTCGGCAAGTTCGGCCTCGTCCATTTCCCAGATCGCGTCGCCTTTTTCGCAGCCAATGTCGGCGGTTATGATAGTTTTCCCCTCGGGAGCAAGCCACGGCATCGAGAGCGTCGCTTCTGTCAGGCGGAAAAAAGGAAACCCGTTTTCAGGAAACCAAAGAACCGTATCGGGCAAAAGGCCGCGTCCCTCAAACTTCAAATTGATAAAAACCATCGGACGATAACGAAAGCACTTAAATTCTTCGAGCGCGTCGGTTCCGCTCACGAGCTTCGCCAAAATATTCGCGGGCGCGGTGCTGACCACTGCCGAAACTGCCTTCGTTTCACCTTTTGCTTTGACTGCGACGACCTTTTCGTTTTCGACCAGAATTTCTTCGACCGGCGATTCGAGTTTGATTTTATCTTCCAAACCTTCCGCAAGTTTCTCACACAAAGTCGAAACCCCGTCGTTCGGATAAACGTGATACACGCTCGCCGACTCTTTCATCTCCCGGCTGTAACCGCACGCCACCGCACGGCCCAAAACTTTGCTTGCGGCTTTCAAATATAAGGTTTTGCCGATACTGCCGGGCAAACTGTCGCCGACCGCGGGCGATAGATCCGCCGCCGCAGCTCCCGACCAGGCTTCAACTAGGGGCAACGCTACCTCGTCCGCTAAAGCGGGTCCGTAACTTTTGCGAAACCAGTCCGCCGCCGATTTTGGAACATGCCCGTTTCTGGAAAGTTTAGTTTTGATGCCGCTCAGGGTCAATCTCGGTATTCTAACCAACCCAAACGGATAAGAATAGCTCTTGCCTTTGAGCCAGACTCTTTCACCGTAATGTTTTACCGTCCGACAGTCCTGCCTAACGCCAATTGCCGTCGCTAGACGGTTGGTAATAAAGTGGGCGCCAAAATCGTAGCTAAAGCCTTCTTCGTCCTTAAAACTTGTGGCAAGACCAGCAATCTTTTTTCCGGCTTCGTAGAGCACAAAGGGCACATTTTTTTGACGCAAAAGATTCGCGGCGGTCAAACCGGCGATTCCCGCTCCGATTATTGCAATTGGCTTTTTATTCTTCATATATATTAAACGCGAATATGAGAAAACTTCTTACGATTTCTGCAAAGTCGCCCGTAAAAGTCCGCCGAAACCAAATTTTTGTAAAATAATATCCAGCAACGTAAAAGCCGACAGCGAAACGGTTGATTTGAGCGTAAATCGATTTATCAAAAAACGAGGCGCACGCAAATCTACCAGCGCGTTGTGAATAGAATAAACCCAGTTTACAGGACTTACTTGCGTCGTTAAATCCACCATTTCGAAACCAACTTTTTCAGCCAATTTATCCAAAGATTTTTGGTTAAAAAGATTCCAGTGACGCGGAAAATGATAGCCGCCCCAATAACTTCTTTTGAAAACACGGAAATCGAATGAATCCGTATTGTCGGTTACGATGACAACTTTCCCTTTTGGTTTAAGTAATTTTTTTACAGCGAGGAGAATTTCGTCCGGCTTTTCGACGTGCTCGACCGTTTGAATCATAAACGCCAAATCGAACGTATTTTCTATCAAATTTAGCTCTTCAACAGTTCCGAGATGAATCTTCAAACCCGTTTTTTCCGCCATCTCAACGGCTCGTGTGTCCAAATCAATTCCTTCTAATACCCAAGATTTGTTTCCGTATTGTTTCAACAAATTCAAATGAAAACCATCACCGCAGCCAACATCTAAAATGCGCGCATCCTGAGGCAGATCTTTACACCAACTTAAAACTCTTTTCGCTTCCAGCCACGAACGAATTTTATAAACCAAACCAAAATCTTGCGCAGAAAAATCGAAAGCATGATAATTCGGCGGATAGATCGTTTCAAATTCCGACACATCAGGACGCGGATTGAGATAAACCAAACCACAAAAATTACACTGCATTACCACAAAAACATCGCTACTCGTGCGATATTCAAAATCTTCACCGGTACCGATCTCTTTTGAGGTTTCCGCATTACAAATGCAGCATTCGACGTGAGTTAATTTTAGTCTTTTCGCGATCTGATTTTCCATTTTTGTTCAGAGCTGCGACGGGCCCAGTGAATTCTGCACAGATTCAGCGTGTTTCCGCATATTTACGACTTCAAATTTATCGGTGAAGTTTTCTAAGATCTCACTAACAAACTCCAATTTTTTCTCACTCGGCAAATTCATCGCGGGAAAAAATTTCAACTCCGGTGCGTCTTCGCCCGAAAGAAAATCGAGCGGATGCAGCAGCAGCGATGGCTGCACACCGGTCGCACGGCACATCGCCAGAGCCGATTTCCAATACGCCTTTGCGGCAGCGGTCGAAAATGTCGATAGATAGATCAGATAGCTCAGATGGATCGGCGTTTTGACGACAGGGAATGTCGTGACCGGAATTTCGACGAGCTGGGTTCCACCGACATCGACCATGTGCGGCTTGAGCGTCTGAAATCCATCGGACAATTTGCCGAAAAGTTTCTTGCGTTTTTCGCGTTCCTCGTCGGACATCTCGGGCGATTTGAAAAAGTAATAGGCCCTGGCAAGCGGCGCAATATAGGTCGGCAGCGTCGAGCAATCATACACGTAGCCACGCTCCGCCAGCACCTCTAAAACTGTCGGCGAAAGACTGTAGCCCGGTCCGCGAAAGCCCGTCGGGAGCTTGCCTGTGACGTCCATCAAAGCCGCCTCGGTCTTTTCAAACTCCGTTACAAGCTCATCTTTCGAATACAGATGCAGCCACGGTTCGTGGTTAAAACTGTGATTGCCGATCTCGTGTCCGGCGGCGGCGATCGAGGCAATAGATGCGCGATTTTTCTCAAGTGTCGCGTCCTGTCCCACGATAAAAAAAGTAATATTGAGATTACGTTCCTTAAGAAATGCAAGCACACGCGGAACAACCACGTCGAGATACGAGGGGAACGATTCCCAGCCCGCATCGCCGTGCGTCTTCATATAAGACCATTGGTTGTCGAGGTCGAGCGATAAGCTTGCGATTCGCTTCATAAACTCAAATTGAAACAGGATGGACAAGATAAACAGAATTTTTGTTCTTTATCATGTCCATCTTGTCCATCCTGTTAGTAATTATTACGGTAAAAGTTTTCCGCCAGAGCGACTGTTTCATTGACGTTCAGTGTCCCATTGACGATATGACTTGAGTTCACAACATATAGGCCATCGACCGACGTTTTCATGTCGGGCAGGTCACGCGAATAATTCAAAACCGGCAGCGGAAATACCTGACGGACACGCGAGACCTTAAATTCGACGACATCTTTACTATTGAAATGTTGATACATTTTTTCGAGGCCGCTCAAGAAAATATCTCTGATCTCATCGTCCGTTTTATCGAACAGTTCGTCGTCTGGTGCGACATATTTTGGCAGATAGACCAGTGCGTTGCCGCCAAATTCTTTTTTATCGACGAGAGCAGACATCTCGATCACGCCCGTAAACGGAGTTTCATCGGTGATGTTGGTCACGTAAAAATTGGACAGCGACTTTTTCATCAGCACCGAGGCACAGACGATGCCCTGGTAGCGGATATTTCCAAGATCCTGCTTTTCGATCTTTGTTAGTTGGGGGGCCATTTTGGCAGCGGTGTTCGACGGGCAAGTAAGAATAACTTTGTCGAAAATATCGGCGTCATGGCCCTGCGGAAACTGGACCACGCGGTTCGCTTTCGTCTGCGGCTCAGACAGAAATGCACCCGAAAATCCCGGAGCGACGGCTGCAGCAGTTTGAAATTTAGCGTATTTCGTCTTTTGCGGGACGATATGCGGTTTGGTGTCGGTGTGTCGGCGGGTGGCGGCAGTCGTGACGCGGATCTTGCCGGACTCGAGTTTTTCTATCGAATTGACTCGGTCATTTAGCCGTATCTCGACACCATTTTCGAGCAGCACCTCGCTAAAACGCTCAAGCACGCGGGCATAGCCGCCGCGAACGTAGCCGAACATTTCTTTTTTCAGCCCTGAGTTTCGTGCGGCATACATTCGCTGTATCGTCGCCCAGATAAACGCCGCCGAGGTGTCTTTGTAAGCCTCTCCCAGCTTTGCGAGCAGCAAGGGCTTCCACATTTTTTCAAAAGTCTTTTTGCCCGAGAGCCGCGTCAGCCATTTTTCGACTGAGATCTTTTCGAGCTTTTTCCAATTTTTTACACGCGACGCATAAAAAATGGTCGCCCCGAGACGTAGCTTGCTGACGATCCCAAGCGGCGGGAATTTTAGAAATTCCATCGTGTTTGACATCGAGACCAGCTCGCCGTCGGTGTAGAAACCGGTCTTAGTCTCTACCCATTTAAAATCGTCGCCGAGACCGAGTTCTTCGACTAGTTTTCGCGTATTAGAGTCGGATGCGAGCGTGACGTGATAATGCTTGTCCCAGGTGACATTGCCGATCTCCCACGCCGATGCCAAACCGCCGATCTCGCTGCCTGATTCGAACAGCGTGACATTTGCACCAGATTGGCTAGCGCGCAACGCGAGCGTCATGCCCAGGAAACCGGAACCGATGATGGCGATGTTTTGGGTCATAAAGAAAAGTGGAAGGCAGATAATAGCTGTCAGCTGATAGCTGTCATCTGTTTTTGATCTGACGACTCGTTCACTTTCCGATCCGTGATCAAGTATTCAAGTCCGCATTCGCATTCGAATGTGCCGTTATCACCGTCAACAAATTTGTGAAACAGCAGTCCGCATTTGCAGACGGCTCCGATCGAACGTGCAGGTGAACCCAGCACGAGGTGAAAATCAGGAACGGACTTTGTCACGACCGAACCCATTCCGACCATTGCCCAGCGGCCTATTTCGAGGTCGTTGCCGATTATACAGCCGGCGCCGATGGTCGAGCCTTCGCGGACTAGAGTTTTTAGCGTGTGTTCGTCTGGTTCGGACGGACGCAAAGATTTTAGATCAGGGAATGTCGCACGCGGGAAACGGTCGTTCGTAAACGTGGTCGAGGCTGAGATCATCACACCGTCTTCGATCGTTACCTCGGCACAAATATAGACCATCGCATTGATCTTGACGCGATTGCCGATCTTTACATCATAGGCAATATAGCTTTTTTCACCCACGATGCATTCGTCGCCCAGGCTCGCACCGTGACGAATATGGACGTTATCCCACACGCTCGTGCCCTCGCCCAAAGTGACGCCGTCTTCGATAATTGCTGTCGGGTGAATTTTAGGCATTTTTTTAACGCTAAGTCGCAAAGGAGCAAAGCCGCAAAGTTTTTTCTTTACTTGGCGCCTTTGCGCCTTTGCGTTGAAAATTCTTATCTTGCTAC
>JBKJRA010000267.1:0-4745 GCA_046594975.1 Pyrinomonadaceae bacterium
ATCTATCCGGTTCTCTGCCTCGGCAACGGAAACGTCTTTCAACGCGGTGAAATACCTGAGGTGATCGACGATCTTCATTTTTTTATACAGCCCGCGTTCCTCAGGCAGATAACCGATCTTGTCCTGCAATTTCGCGGACATTCGCTCACCGAAAAGCTCGATCTTGCCTTCATCCGGCGCCGTTATCCCGACGATCATTCGAATTGTCGTCGTTTTCCCAGCACCGTTCGGCCCGAGAAATCCAAAGACTCGTCCGGCGCGCACCTCAAGACTGAGATCGTCGACCGCCGTAAAATCACCAAAACGCTTGGTGACATTTTCGACCCGCAGCGTTACATCGTGTTCGCTCATAATATTATTATTACTATAGCGTAACTCGCTTGACGACGATGGTTACCGAACGTCGATGAACGAATTTATATATGTCATCGACGCAGTTGTCAGTTGTTGGCTGTCAATGGTAAAACCGTAATGTCTGGTTACGATGATCGCCCCAAACATCAATGGAAATATTTCTTTACAGAAAAGGTGCGGACAAGGTCGAAGAAGGTTTTTCGCGTGACGAGCTGCCTGCTCTGCTTGCCGATCAAAGTAATCTGGTTTGGGTCGATCTTCGCGGCGATTGCTCCGAGAGTGTCAAAAACGCAAAGGATATTTTGGGAAACATTTTTAAGTTTCACTATCTGACCATCGAGGATTGTCTCGAAACGCGAAACCAGCCAAAGATCGAAGGGTTTCCCGAATATCTCTATTTCATCGTCCACGGCGTAAAGCCTGACGAGACGACATCAACCAATTTCGTTACCAAGGAGCTCGACGGTTATCTCGGGTCAAATTACGTCATTACATTTCACGTCGAAAAATTTCAGAGCATCAAAACCGTAAAATCGCAGGTTCGTGCAAGTACCTTTGCAATGCAACGCGGCGCGGCGTATCTGCTGCATCAGATACTGGACTGCGTGGTCGACCTGTATATGCCCGTGGTAGATGAATTTGATACTACAATTTCCGATCTTGAGGAGAGGGTTTTTAGGATGAAGCGGAGTAGTAACCAGATCCTCTCTGAAATAATGGACGTGCGGCGAAGCGTCGCCCGGCTAAAACGTATCTCGTCCAGGCAACTAGAGGTAATGTACCGAATGTCGCACGGCGAGTTTAGTCAGATCCCAAAAGATACAATTCCATTTTTTCGCGATGTCCACGACCATCTGCTGCGAATGTCGGATATGGCTGAAAACTATCGTGACCTGGTCGGCGGACTGTTCGAGATACATCTTGCCGTGGTCTCGAATAAGATGAACGAGGTGATGAAGACGCTGGCAGTCCTGTCGGGAATCTTGTTGCCTCTGACGCTGATCGCGGGTATTTACGGCATGAATTTCGACAACATGCCGGAGCTCAAAACTGCGAATGGCTACTTCATTGTTTTGGGTTTAATGGCAGTGATCACCTGCTTGTTGCTGCTATATTTCTGGCGTCGGGGCTGGATATTTCAGCCTGAGGATGAGATACCCGAATCACAAACTCCGGTTGCTGAGGACGAAGACGGTCACATCTGATCCATCAACCGCTCAACCTGTAGATCGCCATAGCCGTAAACGCCTACACGCTTTGTGAATTCAGTAAAGACATCTACGAATTCAGTCGTGCCTTCGGCAATGATTTCGTTTAGGATCTGTTTGGGTTTTGTGTCTTTTTCGATGGCGGCATCGACAATCTCTGATAAATAAGGAAAGGAGTCAGAGGCTTTTGCGGCGAGATCCTGCAGCTGCTCATGGTCGCTGCGGCAATATGCGTCCCACAGACGGGCACCAAGCTCGACGTCTTCGACATTAAGATATTTACGTTCGTCAAAACATCTTTTCAGGTCATCAGCCTCGGCTTTGCCAAAACCTTTCCAACGATCCTCAGTTTCAATCATCACGGGCTCGACTCGATAAACTGCGGCTCCGCTGTCACGCAACTGCGACAGGCAAAACCACTTATTTACGCTGCAAAACAGCTCGTATTCAAACCATAGATTGACCTCGTCATCTGCCTCTACATCAGACAGTTTTTCAAGCTCGTCGGCGACACGCTCATGAAACTCGATCTCGTCCTCGCCGTATTCCGATAGAATGAATCGGGCACGCTCGTCCCAAAATTCGTTCGGCGTTTCAGCATCGACTGGCCCGACAATCATGCATTCGCGGCAGACGATCACGCCGCCCTCGATGTCAGTTTTTTTGAATTCCTCGGCCAGCGAATCGCCTGGCAGGACGTGATAGATCATACCGCTAAATACACTGCGTAACCGATCGCAAGACAAATACCTGCATAAAATCCCGCTACTATATCATCGGCGCAAATGCCAAGGCCACCGGGTAGGATTTCGAGGGTTCGGATGGGATACGGTTTCCAGATATCAAAAAGTCGGAACAGTAGAAACCCGGCAAGAACAGCGGGCCAACCAAGACCGGTAGGTATGAAACAGAAAGTAATGATTTGTCCCATAACCTCGTCGACTACAGCCTCGGACGGATCTTCATTACCAAAAATTGAACTGGTCCGACCGGACGCCCAGATGCCGAGCAAACAAAACAGCAGCAAAAGTAGTGCGTTTACCCCCCAGATTATGGCTTTCGCGTTATCAATAGTAAAATCATGAGTAATGTAAAGACCGTCGGGGGGCATCCATAAATAGCTATTCGCGATCCGAGCTTCGATCTCCGTGACTAAACCACAGATAAAAACTCCGACCACTGAGCCATACGTCCCCGGTGCGCCGGGAATATAGCCAACGCCCCAAGTCGTTAACGCGAGTGCGATGTAATCGACGATGCCGTTAGGTTTTCGTTTTTCGACAGGTGTTTTCATCGTTTAGAGTGCAAGCTTTAGCTTATTTTCTCTGTCTACAAAGATACAGCCTAAAGGCTGCACTCTGAACTTCTAGAACTCAATTCCCTGCTGGGCGAAGATACCTACATTAAAAGGGTGTTTGATCTCACGCATTTCGGTGACGAGGTCAGCTTCGTCGATCATTTTTGCGAGGGCGTTATCGACGTTGCGTCCGGTCAATATCAGATGTAGGTGCGGTTGTGCTGCACGTACCTCGCGGACCTCGGTGATTATCGCGTCAATGTCGAGGAAGCCATAGCTTAAAACATACAGCAATTCGTCGAAAACGAGCATATCGTATTCTTGAGAACGCATTTTTTCGACGCAGAGTGCCCACGTTTCCTCACTGGTTTTGATGTCTTGGGTTTTATCGTTAGTGTCCCATGTAAAGCCGTCGCCCATCGTGTGGACTTCGATCCCGAGTTTGTCAAAGGATTCGTGCTCACCGTAGCGGTCGCCTTTTGCCTTCATGAACTGGATCATTGCGCAGTTCAATTCGCGGCCGGCGGCACGCACCATGACGCCGATCGCGGCAGTAGTCTTTCCTTTGCCGTCGCCAGTGTTGAGCATCAGCAGGCCTTTAGTATTTTCGCGGTAATCGTCGCGCCGCCATTTGTAGCGTTTTTCTGCCATGGTTAATATGAGTTTGCCCGAGAAATACGCGAAAAGACACTAAATAAGAATTATAAGAACACTTCGCGATTTTTGGCGTGTTTCGCGGGCAGTAAAATGATCTATATTTCTGCTTGATCTATAGCTTCGCGAACCGCTGAGACAAGCTCGAGTTCTTTAGCGTCCCAATCGCCTTCGACGCCGAGTCCTGCAGCGTTTTTGTGGCCGCCGCCGCCAAATTTTTCAGCGACCTTGGCAACGTTGATGTCGCCTTTGGAACGAAGACTACAGCGATATTTATTCGGAGCGACCTCACGCATGTAAACGGCGGCTACGACTTCGCGAGCAGCAAGCGGTATATTTACAAATCCGTTATTATCGCCATCGACGGTTTCGGCAACCGCCTCCATATCGAGCGTCTGACGGATCATCGCGATGCTCCCCGATTCGTCACGTTTTACGGTGTCGAGGACCTGGCGCATCAGTTCTATACGCGACCACGGATAATTATTATAGACAGCTTCGGAGATTTTCGCGGGCTTTGCTCCAGCTTTAACAAGCTCCGACGCGACTTTCAGCGTACGCTCGGATGTGTTTGAAAAATGGAACGAGCCTGTATCGGTGACGAGCGCCATATAAACGCATTCGGCGATGTCTTTGGAGATCTTGCCGCCGATGGCTTTGCAAAGATTGTAGATCATCTCGCCTACAGCCGAAGCGGTCGAATCGATCCAGTTGATCGTTCCGAAATGCTCGCTCGTCGCATGGTGGTCAATATTAACGGTGAATTCACTCTCAAGGCCTATGATACCTGGACGATCAAGATCGGAGCATTCGATGACAAAAATTGCGTCATATTTGGCATCGATGGCCTTAACATCGCGGATGTCGTCGGCACCGGGCAGAGTCTGATATGCGGACGGAACGTCGCCGTGGACGATGACCTCGGCCTCTTTGCCGAGACTGCGGAGCAGCCAGCAAAGGCCCAAAGACGATCCGACACCGTCACCGTCAGGCTTAATATGGGTGGTAATTCCAAACTTATGTTTGGTTTCAATTAACTCAACTACTTGGCTTAACACTTCTTAAGAAGTGGATAGATGATAAATGATAGTTGATAGTTAAAACTTGTAACTATCAACTATCTACTATCAACTACTCACTATCATCCTCTTGAATATCTTCCTTGATCTCGATGGTCTCAAGGATCTCGCTGATCCGCGAAGCGTTTTCTTCGGCGGTGTCACGTAAAAAAT
>JBKJRA010000344.1:0-13281 GCA_046594975.1 Pyrinomonadaceae bacterium
CTAGGCTTCGCTCACGCAAAGCCGTCTGAAACGCCGACATATACAGCCAGTCGCCCATCAGCACCGCTGTCTGATTGCCAAACCGGGCGTTGATCGATTTCCGGTTACGACGCACATCCGCGTTATCAATAATGTCATCGTGCACCAGCGTCGCCGTGTGCAGCATCTCCATCACCGTCGCCATCCGTATCGAACTCTCAGACTCTCCCGCACCGCCGATAGAGTAATTGGACAGTATCAACAAAGCCGGCCTCACTCGCTTGCCACCAGACGCTCGTAGATAATCACCCAGATAATTGATGACCTGGATATTAGAGCCTGCCTGCTCCTCGAATTCGGATTCAACAAGCGACAATTCGGCTTTGATCGCATCAAAGATCTTCCGTGCCGCCGCACTAGGCAAAAGCTCTTTCTTTTTCGTCGCGAACATCTGCATGGAGTCAGTTGCTACGGTAATTGTCAAACTTCATATCAATCCCAAAATCATTGGCCTTAAGCTTTGCCATCACGTCCTGCAGCGTGTCGCGGTCTTTGCCCGAGACGCGGACGGTTTCACCCTGGATCGAGGCTTGAACCTTAAATTTTTCGTCCTTGATAAAACGGACGACCTCTTTTGCCTTATCGATCGGAATTCCCTGCTGTATCTTGACCGCCTGACGAACGGTGCCGCCTGCCGCAGGCTCGACCTTTTCATACTCAAGCGCTTTGAGCGAGATGCCGCGTTTTACCAGCTTGCTCTGGAGAATGTCATTCATATTACGCAGCCGTGTGTCGTCCTCGGCAGTAAGTTCAAGGTCTTTGCCCTTAAGCACAGCGGCGGCTTTGCTGCCCTTAAAATCAAACCGCTGCGAGATCTCTTTCTCAGTCTGATTGAGAGCATTGGTAAGCTCGGCGTAATCTGTCTTAGAAACGATGTCAAATGAATTTTCTTTAGCCATAAAAAAGAGTTTGCCACGAATGCACGAATAATACGAGTTAATCGCTATCCGTTTCCATTCGTGAATTCGTGGCTAATTTTATTCCGAAAAAGTTCAGGAAGTTGCGAGTAGTCTGTTCCGCGACGGTTTCTAATGAAACGTCATAAAAATCTGCCAAAAACTGTGCCGTGTGAACAACAAAGCTTGGTTCATTGCGTTTGCCGCGAAATGGGACCGGCGTTAGGAACGGACAATCCGTCTCTATCAGCAGCCTATCGAGTGGCACGACGCGGGCCGCATCACGCAGATTGTCTGCCTTTTTAAAAGTCACATTACCCGCAAATGAGATCAGAAACCCAAGTTTCATTAAGTCCTCAGCCATCGCGGCCGTTCCGCCAAAACAGTGCATTATTCCGCAGAATCCCTCGTATGAACATTCCTCGGTCAATATCTCAACCGTCTCGTCATCAGCATTGCGGCTGTGAATGATTATCGGCAGATCAAGCTCTTTCGCTTTTCGTATCTGCCGCACAAAAACGTCTCTCTGCACGTCCTGCGGGCTGTGGTCGTAATAATAGTCAAGCCCGATCTCGCCCCACGCGATCACTTTTTCGCTCTTTGTGAGATCAATCAGATGCTGCTCTGCTTTATCATCATAGAGCTTGGCATCATGTGGATGAACCCCAACCGAAGCGTAAACATTGTCATATTTCTCAGCAACCGCTACCGCCCGCCGAAAATCATCCGA
This sequence comes from Pyrinomonadaceae bacterium, assembly GCA_046594975.1. GTDB lineage: Bacteria > Acidobacteriota > Blastocatellia > Pyrinomonadales > Pyrinomonadaceae > OLB17. Next base: position 1,666 of record JBKJRA010000344.1, read on the forward strand.
ATGCGGATCGCCCGTCCCAATATTCAACATCGCCGACACGCCAGCCTCACGCGCCCGCTCGACAACCGCGTCCCGGTCTTCGTCAAACTGCTCGCCGTCAATGTGGCAATGGGAATCTACGAAGATCATTTCAGACGTGCACCGATCTCCACATCTTCAAGAAAAGCCGCGAGTGCCGGTTTTGGGCCGGAATTGTCTTCGAGCGAGGCGGCGCAGATCATGCCTTGGGATTCGAGACCGCGCATCATGCGGGTTTTTAGGTTGGCGACGACGACAACCTTACGGCCGATGAGGGTTTCGGGTTCGTAATATTCAGCAAGTCCAGCAAGTATCTGTCGCGGCTTTTCTTCACCAAGATCGATCTCAAAACGCAGGAGCTTATCGGCTTTGGGAATGCGCTCGCATACCCTTACTTCACCGACACGTAGGTCGACCTTAAGAAAATCATCTATTGTGATGAAGTTATCTACTTCGGCTTCTGCGGGCTCAACCGCAACGGGCAACCCAGTCGCTACTGCTCCCGGTTCTGACTCCTGACTTCTGGCTTCAGACTTCTCAGCAACTTCATTCATAACTCTAGTTTTATCAATTCTCGGAAACACGCCGACGGTTTCGCCGATCTTAGTTGCCGGTTTCAACTCTCCCCATTTCAAAGCGGAAGGATCGAACGATGCGAGGTCACCCTCAAGGCCGATCTGGCCGTATATATTCTTTGCCGACTCCGGCATGACCGGATAGAGCATCACGCAGAGCCAACGCAGTGTCTCACAGGCACGATAGAGCACCGCATTGAGTGTTTCAACTTTTTTGTCGTCCTTTATCAGCTCCCACGGTTTCGAGTCTGAAATGAGCTTATCGACGCGGGCGATGACCGTCCAAAGCGTTTCCAGCCCCAGACTGAACTCAAAATTCTCGAATCTCCGTAAAAACTCGTCGCGAGCATGTTCGAGCACCGAAACCATTTCTTGCTCGTCAGGGCTAACGCCTGCACGTTTGGCGTTGAGGTAATTTTCTTCCGCGATCTTTCCGGTTGGGATCAGGCCTTCACGATATTTGGTGATCATCGAAAACGTGCGGCTTGCGAGGTTGCCTAGACCACTTGCGAGGTCGGCGTTTGCACGGTCGATCAGGTTTTCATAACCAAACTTGCCGTCCTGTCCGAAAACCATTTCGCGAAGCAAAAAGTATCGCAAGGCATCGACCTGAAAATGCTCATGTAATACATCAACTTCGATTACGTTACCCGTTGTCTTTCCCATCTTTCGACCATCGGCATCAAGCCACATTCCGTGGGCATAAACAGTTTTGGGAAGTGTTAATCCGGCTGCATGCAAGAAAGAAAACCAATAGACCGTATGAAACCGTAAAATGTCTTTTCCGACCAAATGAACAGCATTCTGCCAATATTTTTCGAATCCAACAGACGCTTTATCAGTGTTGCCGTAACCCATTGCGGTTATGTAATTCGACAGTGCGTCGAGCCAGACATACATCACATGGTTTTCGTCACCAGGGACAGGAATTCCCCACGAAACCGCGGCTTTTTGTCGGCTTATCGACAGATCCTGCAAACCGCCGCGAATAAACGACAACACTTCGTTCTTACGTGCTTCCGGCCGCACTAATCCGCCATCATTTTCTACCAGATCGATCAAAAACTCCCCGTAATCCGACAGCCGAAAAAAGTAGCTTTCCTCGGCAATCTTATCGAGCGGGCGTTCGTGTATCAGACAAAGCGGAACGTCGGAGCCGTCGGGTATATAATATTGCTCCTCGGTCTTAAATTCGGCACACGGGGCACAAAACCAGCCTTCGTAAAAGCCTTTGTAGATCGTGTCATTCCCTTTTGGCGTTTTGTTTTTGGCGATCTCTCTCCAAAAGTGCTGTGCTCCTTCATAATGGAACGGCTCGGTTGTCCGCATGAACACGTCGTAGCCGCCATTTTCCGTATCAAGGCCAAAATCGTGAAACATCCGCTTTAACTCGCCAGAAACGTGATCAACTTGCTCCTGCGGCGTCCTGCCGTTCTTCTCCCCCGCACGCTGGATATTAATACCGTGCTCGTCAGTCCCGGTCAGAAAATACGTGTCAAAACCACGTTGTTTTTTGCTCCGCTGGATCACATCCGCAACGATCGTCGAATAAAGGTGTCCCAAATGCGGCAGGCTATTCGCATAATAGATCGGGGTCGTTATGTAAAAAGTCTTAGACATCAAAATTTATTTAACTACCCTTTGATCAGCGACATTGCCTCGGCTCGCGTTCGCGGGTCCTTGCGGAAACCGCCAAGAACGGCTGACGTTATCGTAACAGCACCCGGTTTTTTCACACCGCGAAGCGTCATACAAGTATGTTCAGCCTCTATCACCACCATCACGCCGATAGGGTCGAGGTTATCGAACAGAGTCTGTGCGATCTGCTGCGTCAGACGTTCCTGCACCTGCAAACGCCGCGCAAAGACCTCGGCGATGCGTGCAAGTTTTGACAGGCCGACGATCCTCCCGTTTTTCGGGATATAAGCAATATGGCATTTGCCTGTAAATGGTGCCAAATGATGTTCACAGACCGATGCGATCGAGATGTTCTTGACGATCACCATTTCGTCGTGCGAATCGCCCGGTAGCGGCACGATATGCTCGCTGGCATCCATCCACATACCTTCGGTCAGCTCAGCGTAAAATTCCGCTACACGCTCGGGTGTCTTCTTGAGTCCGTCCCGGTCAGGATCCTCGCCCATACCCTCAAGCATTAACCTGACGCCATCGGCGATTTTTTTTAGATCAATCTTTTTTGCCATATCAGATTTCAAACCTAGGAAATGAGTTTAGCTGTTTTGCGTTAAAATCAAAAGCCCACCAGTAACGGCCATTTTTGCTAAATATGCCATCAAACGTCTATACTTACTGTTTTATTTAGCGAGTTTACAAGGATCTTGATGACCATTACCGAAATTCAAAACAAGCTAGTCGAAGTCGTCAGGCAGACGGCCATAGCAGAGTTTGCCGTTGCACTGGAGATGATTGCTGCCGAAACGCCTCCAAAGACTGAGCTTGGTGACATTGCATTTCCGGTCGCTTTTGAGCTTGCCAAGCGTATAAAAGAGGTCACAGGTGAAAAACAAAATCCGAGAGCCATCGCAGAAACGTTGAAAACTAGACTTGAGGAATTCGATTTTGTGGATAGGGCGGAGATCGCAGGTCCCGGATATCTCAATGTTTTCTTTGATCGTGCTGCTTTTTTGGCAAATAATGCCGCCGCTGCCCCATTGCCAAATGCCGATGCTGCTGGCGTAAAGGTCTGCGTCGAACATACATCCGTCAATCCAAATAAAGCCGCTCACATTGGCCACGTCCGGAATTCGGTGCTGGGCGACACATTCCAACGTATCTTAAAAGCGACTGGAAAACGTGTCGAAGTTCAAAACTATATCGATAACACAGGCGTGCAAGTTGCCGATGTTGTGGTCGGGTTTTTATTTATAAAATACTTTAATTTAGAGCAGATAAAACAACTTGATAAAGAACTTACCGCTTCAGGCAAAAGTTTCGATTATTACTGTTGGGATCTATATGCCAAGGTCGGAGTTGAATATCAAACCAACGAAGAACTGAAAGAAAAACGTGCCGAGGTATTGCATCTCATCGAGGCCGGAGGTAATGATACTGTCGAGCTTGCCGATTATGTCGCGACGCGAAATGTGGAGTGCATCTTAGACACAATGGAGCGGCTATCGATACGCTACGATCTTTTGCCCCGCGAATCTGAGATATTACATCTTCATTTCTGGGACAGGGCGTTTGAGCAGATGAAACAGCTCGGCGTTATCCGCTACGAGACCGAAGGCAAACAGGCCAGATGCTGGGTGATGCCTTTCGAAGAGCACACCGGAAACGATGATAACGAAGGCGACAAGATCCTCGTAAGATCAAACGGGACGGTCACTTACACAGGTAAAGACATAGCATATCAGATGTGGAAACTTGGTATTCTCGGCCTTGATTTCAATTACAAGCCATTTCACACATACAAAGACGGCAAAGAGATTTGGATCACTACGGCTGAAGCAAATGCAGATGCACATCCATTATTTGGCGGCGGCGAAACGATCTATAACGTCATTGACACTCGTCAGTCATATCCGCAGGACGTAGTCCGCAAAGGAGTTGCGGCGATATCCCCGGAACGAGGCGAAAAAGCGAGCATCCATCTATCATACGAAATGGTGGCACTTTCACCGGCGGCTGCAGAGGAGCTCGGATTTAAACTAACTGACGAAGACCGCAAACGTCCCTTTATTGAGATGAGCGGCCGCAAAGGTCTCGGCGTCAAGGCCGACGACTTTATAGACCGTCTCGAAGCAAATGCTTTGGCTGAGGTCGATTCGCGACATCCTGACACACCGATCGAAGAAAAGCGACATATTGCCCATCAGATAGCGGTCGGTGCGTTGCGATACTTCCTGCTCAAATTTACACGAACAACTGTTATCGTGTTTGATTTTAAGGAAGCTCTGTCTTTCGAAGGCGAAACTGGTCTTCTGTGTCAGTATTCGGCCGTCCGGGCAAACTCGATCTTTAGAAAGCTGGATGCCAAAGACAGCGTCGAAGCGTGTCGTGCTCGGCTCTCCGATCACGCAAAAGTTGCCGCGATCGTCGCCGCTGACCCGGCAAGCGATATCTGGTCGATGGCGATACTTGCTTCGCGATTAGAGGAAACAGTGACGCAAGCTGCGTCACAAAATGAACCCGCAATTCTTGCAAAATATACGTTTACGCTAGCTAAGGCGTTTAACCTTTTCTACCACAATCATAAGATCATAGCCGAAAGTGATGACACCAAACGAGCGATCCTTGTCGTCGTTGCAGATATGACGCGGCGGGCGTTGACCGCTGCTCTCGATACGCTGGGGGTCGAAGTGCCGGAAAAAATGTAGGTTGACAACCGCTTGCGGATTAGTTTTAATAATTTTATATGAACGTGGCAACGACAAGATCATTTACAACCCCGCAGAATGGCCAATGGTGGTGTCGAGATGCGGCGTGTGTTGGATTTTGAGCTTGATCGACCTGTTGATCTGAACCAGATTTCACCTAAAACGCCGCTTGAGACTTAAACTCAAGCGGCGTTTTTATTATTTATGAACGAATCAAAACGAGTAAACGTGATGCCGATCGTGCGGACCATTCCCGCCGATCTGTTGACACCGCTTGCTGTTTATCTGAAGCTTTCGGCGAATTCGATAAATTCGTTCCTGCTCGAATCGGTAGAAGGCGGCAAGAGCCTCGCAAGGTATTCGTTCATCGGAGCTGATCCCGTCGAGGTTAAAAGCGGCGGCGAGGAGATTTTCACAGAGCTCCGAGAGCATTTTGCGACGCATAGTTCTGAAGTTGACAGCGAATTACCGGCCTTTATTGGTGGCGCTATTGGTTATCTAGGTTTTGATTGTTGTGAATGGTTTGAACCGACTTTGCGAAAAAAGACGACCGACGCCGATACGGCTTTTATGTTATTTCGCTCTATAGTTGCTTTCGATCACGCCAAACAAGTGATCAACATTATCTCGCTCGTATTCAAAAATGAAGCTGGTGACACCAATCTCAAACATCTCATTGAGGATGCAGAGCAGCGAAACCGTAATATTCAGGAAACGCTCGAAACGGGTCCAATCAATATTCCAAAGACTGTTGTGGTACCTCACAATGTAGCAGTTTCTAACTGGAAACGCCCCAATTTCGAATCTGCCGTCACCGGGATCAAAGAATTGATAAACTCAGGCGAATGCTATCAAGCCGTTCTATCGCAATGTTTTACGCGCAAGACACTCGCCTCGCCCCTCGCAATATATCGTGCTTTGCGTTCGCTCAACCCATCGCCATATATGTTTTTGCTCGCATTTGGCGGCAAGGCGATCGTCGGAGCGTCGCCTGAAATGCTTGTTCGGTGCGAGGGTCGACGTCTCGAATACCGCCCAATTGCCGGAACACGTCCGCGCGGTAAAAACGCAGCCGAAGACGAGGCTCTAGCCGAAGAAATGCGGCTTGATAAAAAAGAGGTCGCCGAACATCTGATGCTAGTAGATCTCGGCCGCAATGACCTCGGCCGAGTAGCGGAATACGGTTCGGTCCAGGTCGATGAGTTGATGAAAGTCGAAAAATATTCGCACGTTCAGCATCTGGTCAGCTCAATTTCGGCGAAATTAAGAGCAGGGCTTGATCGTTTCGACGCTCTCGCGGCGTGCTTCCCTGCCGGAACGGTTTCGGGTGCCCCAAAAGTTCGGGCTACTGAGATTATTCGCGAGTTTGAACCCACGCCTCGCGGTGTTTATGCCGGAGCAGTTGGATATTTTGATTACGCAGGCAATATGGACACCTGCATCGCGATCCGAACGCTCGTGCTTGAAAATGGTGTAGCAAAGATACAAGCAGGTGCCGGAATCGTAGCGGATTCGGTGCCGGAGATGGAATTTGACGAGACGTTGAACAAAGCAAAAGTGTTAATGCGGGCGATCGACATCGCCGAGAGCGGAACGGTTTAACAGTGGAAGACAGGATATTGGAACATTACCTCGAAGAGCTTCATACCGGAATCGACATTGATCCGCTTGAGGCCGCGAGTCTGTTTGACGCTCTGATCACAAGCGATAATCAGTTGCTATTGACCCGTGTTTTATTGGCTTGGAATGAAAAAACCTGGACTGAAGACGAGCTTTTTGTATTCGCCTCGATAATGCGTGAACGAATGAAAAGGATAAATTCGCAACACGAAATATTTGTCGATACCGTCGGAACAGGCGGAAGTCGGGTAAAGACGTTTAACGTATCGACCGCCGCCGCTTTTGTCACCGCTGGTGCCGGAGTCGCGGTTGCGAAACACGGCAATCGTGCTGCGACAAGTAGTTCGGGCAGTTCGGATGTGCTTGCTGAGCTTGAGATCGATGTTGATGTCGCCCCGACGGTTTCCGAGCAAAACCTCAATACACACGGGCTTTGCTTCATGTTTGCACCGCGATTTCATCTCCTATCACCGACGCTCGCAAAGGCCCGTAAGGCGGTCGGCGAGCCGACCATATTCAACAATCTCGGCCCGCTGTGCAATCCTGCTTCGGCTCCGCATTATGTGATTGGAGTTTACGACAAACATCTGCTTGAGAGCACCGCACGGGTTCTGTCTCGTCTTAGAACAAAAAAATCTTGGGTGGTTTATGGCGAAAGTGGTTTGGACGAGATCGCCCTGAAAGGAACGACCCTAGTTGCCGAGGTAAACGATGGGAAAATGGATGTTTTTGAAATAACAGCAGCGGATTTTGGTGTGGATGCTACTACTAATGATCTTCCGTCAAATTGCACTGCTGCAGAAAGCGCAAAGCTCATAAGGTCGATATTAGACAACAAAATGCAACGGAGTGACGCTGAAAAATTGGTGCTAATTAACGCAGCAGCCGCGATCTTTGTTACAGGAGAAGCAAATAAGCTGACCGAGGCATATAAAATGGCAGAAAGCACTGTCAGAAACAGCTTTGCATTGAAAAAGCTCGTGAAAATTGTCGGGAAATAAAAAACTGACAGCTGTTAGCTATAAGCTATTAGCTGTATTCTTAGAAAAATGCCTGAAACATTTTTAGACAAAATAGTGATAAAGACTCGTGAAAAAATTGCCTGGATCAAGGCCGCAGGGTATGTCGATGCAATGAAACGTCGTGCTGAAAAAGTGCGAAGCTCCGCTGAACCGCATCGTTTCCACGCCGCATTGTCTCGCAAGGATCGCACCAATATTATCGCCGAGATAAAACGCGCTTCGCCGTCAAAAGGAGTTATAAATGCGAACATAAAGGTCGATCAACTCGCCCGACAATATCAATCGGGCGGCGCGGCAGCCATCTCTGTTTTGACCGAAAATAAGTATTTCGGAGGTGAGATCGCCGATCTTATTCTTGTAGCAAAGACAGTGAATATTCCAGTTTTGCGAAAAGATTTCACCGTCGATGCATATCAAATTTACGAAGCTGCCGCCGCCGGTGCTGACGCTGTTTTGTTGATAGTTGCGGCACTTAGCGAAGCAGAACTTATAGAGTTTTCGGCGATCGTAGAAGACCTAGGAATGGATGCTCTTGTGGAAGTGCATACGGCTCAAGAGATCGAAACCGCTCAAGAGATCGGAGCAAAGATCATCGGCATCAACAATAGAAACCTGCAAACGCTTGAGGTTTCGCTCGATGTTTCCCGACAATTGATTTTTGAAAGACCAGTGAACGCTCTGATGATTGCCGAAAGCGGTATAAAAACCGGTGATGGGATCGAGGAGCTTCGAACGCTCGGATTTGACGGATTTCTGATCGGCGAGACGCTTATGCGGACCGACGACGCAACAATAATATTAGAAACGTGGACCTAAGACAGTCATAAAAAATACGATGACTAAAATAAAAATATGCGGCATAACCAATTTTCCAGATGCCCAAAACGCAGTGCAGAAAGGCGCCGATGCCATCGGATTCAATTTTTATAAGGGAAGCAAAAGGTACATTTCCCCATCCGAAGCCGAATTGATCGGCGAGAGAATTACAAAGCGTGTCGAGAAGATAGGCGTGTTCGTTAATGAGACCCTCGATGGAATAATTAACGCTAAGGGAATAGCTGAACTTGATACCATTCAACTCCACGGTAACGAAAGTCCTGAATTTATTGAGCAGCTCCGATTTGAATCAGACGCGACAATTATCAAAGCGGTAAGGATTGGGCCGGAGTTTGATCCTAAAGAGGTTCTGAAATATAAGACTGACGCGATATTGCTAGACGCTTATTCGGAAAGTGAGTTTGGCGGAACCGGAAAAATAATTGATTGGACAATTGCTAAACGCGTCGCAGAATTGGTTGACAAAGTTTACCTTGCGGGAGGATTAAATCCTGATAGTGTTGCAGAAGCAATCAGAATTGTTCGCCCCTTTGCAGTCGATGTAGCTAGCGGAGTCGAATCATCTCCGGGCAAGAAAGATCCCGAAAAGGTCGCGGCATTTATCAAAGCGGCGAAGGAAGCATTATGAATTACGAGCCAAATGAAAAGGGCTACTGGGGCGAATATGGCGGGCGGTTTGTGCCGGAGACACTGGTTGCTCCGCTGGAGGAGCTGTCGGCAGCGTATTACGACCTTCGTGATGACGGCGCGTTTCAGGCGGAATTTTATGACTTGCTTACTAATTATTCTGGTCGTCCGACACCGCTTTATTACGCAAAACGCCTTTCGGAAACGCTTGGTGGAGCAAAGATATATCTCAAACGCGAAGATCTCAACCACACCGGTGCTCACAAGATTAATAATTGTCTCGGCCAGATCTTGCTTGCCCTCAGAATGGGTAAAAAACGCATTATTGCCGAAACTGGTGCGGGCCAGCACGGCGTTGCGACGGCGACTGTATGTGCCTTATTCGGGCTCGAATGTGTCGTGTATATGGGCACCGAAGACATGCGGCGGCAGGAGGTGAACGTATTTCGTATGCGTTTGCTCGGAGCCGAGGTTCGCGGCGTCGATTCCGGTTCGCGGACGCTGAAAGATGCGATAAATGAGGCTCTGCGAGATTGGGTAACAAATGTAGCGGAAACATATTACCTGCTCGGCTCGGCGCTTGGCCCACATCCGTATCCGATGATGGTTCGCGATTTTCAGTCTGTGATCGGCCGTGAAGCTCGCGAGCAGATATTGGAAAAAGAAGAGCGTCTGCCCGATGTTTTAGTCGCCTGCGTCGGCGGCGGATCGAACTCGATCGGGCTGTTTCATCCGTTTCTAAACAACCAAAACGTCCGCATGATCGGTGTCGAAGCCGGCGGACGCAGCAGTGATATCGGCGAACACGCCGCGAGATTTATGAATGGCGGCAATGTCGGCGTGCTGCAAGGCACAAAAAGCTATCTGCTCCAAGACAATGATGGCCAAATCGCTTTAACGCATTCCGTCTCAGCTGGACTCGACTACGCCTCGATCGGCCCCGAACACGCGTTTCTTCATGATATCGACCGCGTCGAATACGCCTCGGCAAATGACGAAGAGGCTTTGGCGGCATTCAAAACGCTTTCGGAAACGGAAGGGATAATCCCGGCGTTAGAATCATCACATGCAGTCGCACACGCGATCAAGATCGCTCCCGAAATGCCGCGTGACCAGATAATGATCGTTAATCTTTCAGGGCGTGGAGACAAGGATATTGGGACCGTCATTGAAAACAGCTGATAGCTATTAGCGGACCGCTGTAAGCTGTATTTAAACGAAAATGAGCAATATTGGACGACAATTCATGCAGTTAGCCGCTTCCTCGCGAAAAGGCTTCATTCCATTCGTCACGGCGGGTGACCCTGATCTCAAGACTTCCCTGTCGATCATCCTAAAACTCTCCGAAATGGGAGCGGACGTGATCGAGCTGGGAGTCCCATTCAGCGACCCGATGGCGGACGGCCCGACGATTCAGCGTTCGTCCGACCGGGCGTTGAAGAACGGCACGACGTTAAAAGATGTTCTGCAGCTTGCGACAGAGTTTAGAAAACAAAGTGACATTCCGCTCGTCCTGTTCAGCTATTTCAATCCGATATTGCGGTTCGGCCTCGATAAATTTACTTCAACGGCTGCGAGTTCGGGTATCGACGGCGTGCTATTGACCGATGTTATCGAAGACGAAGCCGCCGCTCTCGCTGTCAAATTTGCTGCCAACGACATCGACCTCATCTCGCTGATCGCTCCGACGACAACTGACAAGCGGCTTGGGGAGATCTGTTCCAATGCGAGTGGTTTTATCTATGCCGTCTCGCGTGTGGGCGTGACCGGAGCTCAGGAAAGGACGAGTTCCGCTGCGGAGACACTCGTTGCTCGTGCAAGAAAATTCACCGATCTACCGATAGCCGTCGGGTTTGGTATCTCGACCGCCGACCAGATCGTAGATGTTTGGAAATATGCCGATGCGGCAGTAGTCGGATCGGCAATTGTGTCCGAAATTGAAAGGGCCGCTGATCCGGTCGAGAGCGTCAAAAAGTTCGTCGGCAATTTACTGCCGAAATTTGCAAAAGTGAGCCCCGAAAACTAGAGTTAGAGTTTTGCGGATATCCGCGAGTTTGAGTATTTATGCTTATTGTAATGAAATCAGATGCCACGACGTCTGATATAGAAAAAGTTGTTTCGATCATAGAGGCTCTGGGCTATCGAGGGCACACTCTGCCCGGTGAAAATCGCACGGCGATCGGTGTTACAGGTAATAAAGGCTCGGTCGATCCGGCGCATTTTGAAAACCTGCAGGGTGTCGCACAGGCTATACGCGTCACGCAACCGTACAAACTGATCTCAAAAGACCTCAAGCCTGAGAAATCGATCGTTAAGGTTGGAACGGCGACTATCGGCGGCGCTGAATTAGCGATAATCGCCGGACCGTGTGCGATCGAGACCCGCGAACAGCTTTTTGCAGCAGCTGAAGCAGTAGCCGCTAGTGGTTCCAAATTCTTTCGCGGCGGTGCTTACAAGCCAAGGACGTCGCCGTATGCATTCCAGGGGCTTGGCGAAGAAGGTTTGAAGATGCTCACCGAGGTTCGTGATCAATTCGGCCTCAATATAGTGACTGAAGCGATGGACGAACAAGGCGTC
>JBKJRA010000019.1:0-6879 GCA_046594975.1 Pyrinomonadaceae bacterium
CCTGCCAGATTGAGCAGGATCTTGTTTTTGCCTTCGCCGAGCAGACGGCGGATAGTGGTGCGAAGTGCAACACTACCCTCACCGATGGTTACCTTGCCAACTAAGTCAAGGATCGTTACATCGCCTGCCTGGCGTTCCGTTATTGTAATATCAGCCATAGTTATCTCCTCTTTATTTTAAAAATTGCAATGTCCGAATTTTAGACCAATCCGAACATAAAAGTCCAAACAGAATCAAGCATTTATCTCTTTTTTAACATTTTTACTACCATTCCGCCGCCGGAATGGTTTTCCCAGCTTACTTCGTCCATAAAAGAGTTCATAAAAAGAATGCCGCGTCCGTTCGCTTTCAACAGATTTTCCGGATTTGTCGGGTCAGGAATATCGTCAACGGCAAACCCGGCACCATGATCGCGCACCGTTATCTCAAACCCCTCGTCAGAATCGGCAAACGTCACCTCGACGTCCTTGGTCTCGTCAAACTTGTTGCCGTGCTTGACGGCATTGGCAACCGATTCGCGAATAGCAAGGTCGATGGCCGAGACAAAATCGTCCCCAAACCCGCAGCTTTTGGCAAATTCGTCCGCTTTGATCGCTACTTCATCAACCGATTCGATGCGGCTCGGCAACTTGATCTCAACTCTCATAGACACAATATATGTTTTGTAAGTTAGCCGTTTAATACAGTTGGTGTCAAGACAAATCCGCCCATTCTCGTCTAAAATGCTAAATATGAAGATCAGACCGGCAAATAGTTTGAGCGGCAAGATACGACTTCCGGGCGATAAATCAATATCACACCGCTCAGCAATGCTCGCATCTATCGCCACAGGCGACTCGCATATCGAGAATTTCTCAACCGGCGAAGACTGTGCCTCAACCATTAGATGTATGCGTCAGCTTGGCGTAAATATCGAGCATAGCGGCACATCTGTTGTCGTTCACGGCGTCGGGAAATCGGGCTTGCAAAAGCCTAACGAACCGCTCGATTGCGGCAACAGCGGCACGACTATACGTTTGCTTGCGGGCATCATGGCCGGGCAATGTTTTAATTCTGTGATGACCGGAGATGAGTCGCTGCAACTTCGCCCGATGAGCCGTGTCATCGATCCTCTGACAAAAATGGGTGCCGCGATCGACTCACAGGCAGGAAAAGCACCGCTCGCGATCAAATGTAAAAGTCCGCTCGATGCAATGCGTTACGAGACACCTGTCGCATCTGCTCAGGTAAAATCGTGCGTTATCCTCGCCGGATTACACGCCGATGGCGAAACTATCGTTGAGGAAAAGATACTTACTCGCGACCACACCGAGCGAATGCTGCGTTGGTTTGGCGTCGATATTGATACTCATACCGACGATGATGGTAGAACGCAGATAAAGATTCGCGGCGATGCGGTCCTTACCGGCAGAGACATTGATGTGCCGGGCGATATTTCGTCGGCTGCATTTTTTATGGCTGCAGCGGCGTGTCTCAATGGATCGCAGATTGAGATACAAAACGTCGGGATCAACCCTACCCGGGCGGACATTATCGACGTAATGCGACGCTTTGGAGCAGACATTGAGCTGGTAAACATCCGAAATGAGCAATTCGAACCGTCAGCAGATATGATTATTCGCGGTCACCTCGATCTCGCCCGAAAAACCGACTCGAACATTATCGGCGGCCGCGACATCGCAGGCATTATCGACGAGCTACCGATACTCGCAGTATTAGGAACGCAAGTTGCCGGAGGCATCGAGATACGCGACGCCGCCGAATTGCGTGTAAAAGAATCCGACCGCATTGCATCCGTCACCGAAAATCTCAAACGAATGGGTGCCGCAGTTACCGAATTTGACGATGGCTTTAAGGTCGAGCGATCGCGGCTTGTAGGAGCGGTGATAGATTCATTTGGCGATCATCGTGTCGCAATGGCGTTTGCCATAGCGGGATTTTTTGCTGCAGGCGAAACTGAGATAATCGGGGCGGAATGTGCCGATATATCGTTTCCGGGATTTTTCGAATTACTCGCGTCCGTCGTAAGGTAGTAACGAACCCCTGATGAAAAGCGACACTCGCATAGCATTGACAGGATTTATGGGCGTCGGGAAATCGAGCGTCGCCCGTCACCTCGCCCACACCCTGAAATGTCGTTGGATCGACCTTGATAAATGCATCGAGGAAGACGACGGCCGCATTGTCGCTGACATCATAGACAAAGACGGCATCGAATTTTATCGGGCCCTCGAAACGAGGACACTTAAGACCGTTTTAGCGGAGATCGACACCCGCATACTCTCGCTTGGCGGCGGTACCTGGACCATTCCCTCAAACCGCGAACTTCTGAAAGCATCAGGCTACACTAGCGTCTGGCTCGAATCTACATTTGAGCATTGCTGGCTAAATATCACGTTCTCGCGAAAGGATCGCCCCTTGGCTCGTGACAAGCAAAGTGCCCTGCGTTTGTTCGAGGAAAGGCAAAGGGTGTATTGCCTCGCCGATTGGCATTTCATTGTCCGTTCGGATTGCACGTCTAACGAAGTAGCCAAACAGATCGCCGAAGAAATTTTCTCGTGAAATTAGCATTTTAATCTTGCTAAATGCGCGAATTTCTATCACTATAAACTCACTAAATAATTAGGACTTGCTGCGAGATATTCGGGTGAGAAATTGTTGCTTAGGATCGCGTGTCTTCATAAGGTATTTGCGATAATAGTTAAAATAAATAGAGAGTATTTTTCGGGAGGAAAAATGAAAGTTAAATTTTTTACAGTTCTAATGCTGACAGTTGCTCTATTCATGAGCGCGTGCGGCAAGAGCGATGCTGATCTGACCAAAGCGGCGACCGATAAACTGGCTGCCGATAAAGTCGTCGGCGTTACAGTTGCTGTCAAAGACGGCGTTGCTACACTCACCGGCGAAGTTGCAGATGTGACCGTCAAGAGCAAAGCTGAGGCTTCGGTCAAGGCTGTCGAGGGCATCAAATCGGTGACCAACAGCTGCACCATCAAGCCTGCTCCAACACCGGCTCCGCCGTCACCTGACAAGATGCTTGAGGGAACGATCAATGAATCGCTCAAGAAAAAGAACATCACAGGCGTGACCGTTACCGTCTCTAACGGTGAAGTTACATTGAGCGGAACAGTTGATAAGGCGAAAGTTGCCGAAGTCATGATGTCCGCCAACGAAGCTAAACCAAAGAAAGTCATCAACAATCTAAATAAATAGGCCTACCAGGAGGAAATATGTCATTACAAGAAAAATATCAGTCAATTCTTGAGCTCGCGAATTCCAACGGTACGACCTACACGTTAGAGGAAGGCGACGGAGTTCTACACATCAATGGTACTGCACCGGACGATGCAGCGAAACAGGCTCTCTGGGCCGCCTATGAGGCGGTCGATCCTGATTACCAATCGGGCGATCTGATCTTGAACATCACCACCGGTGATGCGGCAGGCGGCGGTGCAAACACTTACACCGTTGTTTCGGGCGACAGCCTCAGCAAGATCGGCGGTAAATACGGACTGCCGTGGAAAGCCATCTTTGACGCTAACCGCGACACCATCCACAACCCTGATATGATCCATCCGGGACAAGAGATCAAAATTCCTTAACCGGAACCTTTGATTAACTTAATAAAGCCTGTTCACATTAGTGAGCAGGCTTTTTACATTCGCGAGTTTGGTTTCAATTTGTTAGATTTCAATAGATGTCTCTGGAAACAGATTTTATTGTCATCGGCAGCGGCGTCGCGGGCTTGCGTGCGAGTATCGAGCTTGCATCCGGTGGAGCCAGCGTTACCGTTCTCACAAAAGATAAAGCCAGCGAATCCAATACCGAATACGCCCAAGGCGGTGTCGCCGTCGTTTTATCGGAAGACGATAATGCCGAACTGCACGAAGATGACACACTCGTCGCAGGAGCTGGTCTCTGCGATGTCAAAGCTGTCGAGACGCTCGTCACCGACGGCACAAAATACATAAAACAGCTTATCGATTGGGGCACCGAATTTGACCGCGAAGGCGGCGAACTGATGATGGGCCAGGAAGCCGCCCATTCGCGCCGCCGAATACTCCACGCACACGGCGATTCTACCGGAGCCGAATTCGTCCGCTCGCTCATCGCCCATGCGGGTGCGGAAAAAACCATCAACCTGACGCCCTTTGCCAACACCGAAAGCCTTATCGTCCAAGACGGCCGCTGTGTCGGCGTGCGTTTCCTGGATCCCATATTAAAACAACCACGAGACATTTACGCCAAGGCAGTCATAATGTGCACAGGCGGTGCGGGCCAGCTCTATATGCACACGACCAACCCGCCCGTGGCTACAGGCGACGGCATGGCGATGGCATATTTCGCGGGGGCAGAGATGGCTGATATGGAATTTGTCCAGTTTCATCCGACAGCCCTCGACCTCGAAAAAGCGCCGAGATTTCTGCTGACCGAGGCAATGCGCGGCGAAGGCGGCATTCTAAAAAATAAATACGGCGAGCGGTTCATGCCCCGATATGACGAACGGGCCGAATTAGCTCCCCGCGACATCGTCTCTCGCTCGATAGTAGCGGAAATGCGCCGCACGGGAACCAGAAATGTCTTCCTCGACATGACCGCCCTCACGGAAGATTTCCTCAAACATCGCTTCCCGAAAATATACGAAACATGTAATACCTTTGGACTCAACATCGCGACAGATATGCTCCCCGTCTCGCCCGCTTCTCATTATTGTATGGGCGGCATTCGCACGGATCTTTGGGGACGCAGCACTTTGTCGGGACTTTACGCGGCTGGCGAAGTCACATGCACAGGTGTCCACGGAGCCAATCGTCTCGCCTCAAATTCCCTGCTCGAAGGCTTGGTTTTTGGGGCGAGAGCAGGCATGGCAGCAGCGACTGATAGTCAAAAGTCCAAAGCCCAAGGCCCAAAGTCAACATGCCAGCAACCTTGGACCTTGGACCTTGGACATGGGACTTCGATCTCAACTGCAGTCAGGAAACGCATCAAACGCGTGATGTGGGAACGCGTCGGCATCCTGCGGGACAAAGATTCCCTTACTCGTGCGTTGAAAGAATTTGACCAGATCGGGAGCGGAAATCTGAGCACTTCGTCGCGAAATTTTGTGACGCTTGCACGGCTCGTCGCAACCGCAGCCCTCTGGCGCGAAGAGTCGCGCGGCGGGCATTTCCGCTCGGACTTTCCCGAGCAGCACGAAGAATGGCGAAAGCATTCCGTCCAGCAGCTCGGAGAGGACATTTCCTCGGCGGAGCAGATGAATTTTGACACGGCACGTGCAGTGTAGTTAAAATCTTTTAAACACCGTCAACTAATTTACATTCGACCGGAAATGAAAAACTCGGCTACCACTTTAAATTTAGCCTCGATCATCTCGCACCACGCACGGCTTGCGCCTGAGAAAGAGGCGATCGTGTGTGACGATGCGCGGCTGACGTTTGGCGATCTCGACGCGATGTCCAACAAGGTCGCGAATGTCCTGACTGAAATGGGCATCGGCCACGGTGACAAAGTCGCTCTCAACTGCACAAATCTTCCATACTTCCCGATCGTATATTACGGCATCATGAAAGCCGGTGCTGCGGTCGTGCCGATCTGCGTGCTGTTTACGCCCCGAGAGATCGCGTATCATTTGCGGGATTCCGAGGCCAAAGCTGTCTTCGTTTTCGAGGGCACCGACGAGTTGCCGCTCGCCAGATCCACCAAGACGGCGTTCGACGAGGTCAAGACTTGTGAACAGCTTATCGTTCTAACCAAAGACGAGGCCGCTGCAAGCCCGTTTCCCGAACACAAAACTCTTACGCAGATCACCGCCGACCAGTCCGACAAATTTGAGATGTATCCGACACGGCCCGACGATACCTGTGCGATCCTCTACACATCCGGCACAACCGGCCAGCCAAAGGGAGCCGAACTGACGCATCTCAATCTCTGGTCGAATGTCGTTACGGGTTGGAGCATTCACCTGCCCGTACTTGATTTTACCGACCGTAAGCAAAAAACCGTCTTGATCACGCTGCCGCTTTTTCACACTACGGGACAGACCGTGCAGATGAACACCAATCTTTATGGCGGCAACCGCGTCGTGCTGCTACCGCGTTTTGACGCCAAAACCACGCTCGACACAATGGTCAAGGAGAAAGTGAATTTCTGGGTCGGTGTCCCAACGATGTTTTGGTCGCTGCTCAAATACGCTGAGGAAAACGACTATGACATATCGCACATCGCCGACAATATGAAGGTCTGCACCTCGGGCGGAGCCCCGATGCCGGTCGAGGTAATGCTCGCGTTTCAGGAAAAATTCGGCGTCCGAGTGATGGAGGGCTACGGCCTCTCGGAAACGTCGCCGCTCGCGACATTTAACCATTTTGAGCGGCCTTCGAAGCCGGGCTCGGTAGGCCAGCCTATATTTGGCGTCGATGTGCGTTGCTTCGATGAGAATGACCAAGAGGTTCCTAGGGGAACACGAGGCGAGATCGTCATTCGCGGGACAAACGTGATGAAAGGCTACTATAAACGTCCCGAGGCGACCGCCGAAGCGTTTCGCAACGGCTGGTTTCACACAGGCGACATCGGCATCATGGACGACGAAGGTTATCTAGCCATCGTCGACCGCAAAAAAGACATGATCCTGCGCGGCGGCTACAACGTCTATCCCCGCCAGCTCGAAGAGGTTATTATCACGCATCCAGCCGTTTCATTAGTTGCCGTCATCGGTGTCCCCGACGATCGGCTTGGAGAAGAGGTAAAGGCTTTTGTCGTTCTAAACCAAGGTGCCGAACTCACCCGCGAAGAGTTCATCGAATGGTGCCGCACCCAGATCGCCGCCAATAAATACCCCCGCCACGTAGAATTTCGCGATTCCCTGCCCATCGGCAACAC
>JBKJRA010000107.1:0-9110 GCA_046594975.1 Pyrinomonadaceae bacterium
CTGCCGAGCAGATCGATCACCTGCTGGTGCGAGGTCGTGTCGCCCTGGTTTTCCGCCATGACGCGGCATCGCCAATGATCGACACAGAATGTATCCGCATTCCCTTTCGGGTAGACCTTGGTTCCGCGATTTGAGACCATGACGAGCTTTAGCCCTTCGCCATTGAGTTTTTCGAGCTCAGCGCCGACTTCGTTACCGGCACCGTAAAAATTACCGTTCCACCAGCTGATAAAAACGTCTACGCCGACGAGGTCTTTCTTTTGCGGTTCGCGGATCGAATAGATCGGTTTGCGGTCCTCAGGGGCGATCTCCTCGACCTTTTTATATTCTACCGCCTTGAGCGTCTCGGGTTTTTGGCCGATACGGTCGGCAACCGCTTGGGCAAACTCTTTAGTTCCGACTTTCTGTTTGGATACGCCATCCTTAAATATGTCATAAGTATGAACGCCGTCCTCCAGCGTTCGCAGCCATGCATTGTGGGCAAGTTCGGCCACGTCAGGTTGGTTAATGTGCACCAACATCATTACTGCTCCTAGGAAAAGCCCGGACGGATTGGCAAGGTTTTGCCCCGCTCGCCGCGGAGCGCTGCCGTGGATCGCCTCAAACATCGAGATGTTCTCGCCGATATTAGCAGAACCCGCAAGCCCGACCGACCCTGCGATCTGTGCAGCTACGTCCGAAAGGATATCGCCGTACAGATTGGGCATAACGATAACATCGAAATTCTCAGGTGTATCGGCCATCTTGGCCGCGCCGATATCGACGATCCAGTGATCGGCCTCGATTGACGGATATTCCGCCGCGATCTCATCAAATACGCGGTGAAACAGACCATCCGTCTGCTTCATAATATTGTCTTTGATAAAACAAGTGATCTTTTTGCGATTATTCAGTGTCGCGTATTCAAATGCGTAACGGACGATCTTTTCGCTGCCGGGCCGCGTTATCAGCTTTAGACATTGCTCGACCATGTCAGACTGGCGATACTCGATACCTGCGTACGTATCTTCTTCATTTTCGCGGACAATGACGAGATCCATCACCGGATGTTTCGTTTCGACAAATGGGTGATATGAGACGCAGGGCCGTATATTCGCGTACATTCCAAGGGTTTTCCGCACCGTTACGTTGAGCGATTTATACCCGCCGCCTTGTGGTGTGGTGATCGGTGCTTTTAGAAAAACCTTTGTTCGCCGCAGTGAATCCCACGATTCGGGTGCAATACCGGCAGAATTGCCGGACAAGTAAACTTTTTCTCCGATATCGATGTTCTCAATATCGATCCGAGCTCCGGCCGCCTTCAAAATATGCAGCGTTGCGTCCATGATCTCCGGCCCAATGCCGTCGCCATGAGCCACTGTAATAGGTACATTCGACATAATTATCCTCAGTGCAAAAATGAATATCTAACTAAAAATATGATTTTAGCGAAATTTGTCTCCGCACGCAAAAATGCTCCAGCGCTCCATGGGGCAGTTGGAGAGCCTGAAGAGTTAAATCATTGCGTGACGCGTTCGGACGGGAAAACGGGACGCGTGGCGTCGGGTTTGTCGGGTGATGTGTGGCGATGGGTGATCTTCCAGTCTTTGCCTACGAGTTTGTAGATGAGCGTCATACGGCCGGAGGAATCTTCGAGTTTGCCGTTAAATTCCTGTGTCTGGCGCCATTTGCATGAGACGTAGGCGGCGGTTTTGCCCATCATCTCGATTCGCAGGCCGGTGATGTCCATCGTGACATTTGAGACCTTGGCGTAGGTCGCCTCGACGTTTGCTTTGATAGTGTCCCAGCCTTGTGTCGCGGTGCCGTTATTGTTAAATATCAGCAGGCGGTCGCTCTTTTCGTAAGAACCCATTACTTTATCGACATCGACCTGTTTGATGCCGTCTATCAGGCGGTCAAAGGCATCGTGAACGCCCTTCGTAGGGTCAACCGTGCCGTGCCCGGGCTTTTGACCGAAACCCGCAACGGCAGTAATTAGCATCAACAAACTAATAGCGACAAGTTTTTTCATAACAATAAAACCTCTACGGAAATTTTAGACCGTGAGGGCGCGGAAATCAAAGGAAGGAGTTGGCCACAAAAAGCACAAAAACACAAAGTTAGGAAAAGAAGTTTATTTTTTAATATTTGCGAGGGCAGCGATGATGGCATCGGGCTCGGCGCGTTTTTTGTAGTCGGGCTCGACGTAGGCGTAAACGATCTTGCCTTTTCTGTCGATGACATAAGTCGCTGAGATCGGCAATTCGGGCTTTTCGGTCGAGTTATATTTTACGAGGTCGATACCGTACCCTTTGTATTTTGCATCAGTTTCGGCGGGCAGTTGATAGACGATATGAAAGCTGCGTGCGACGCTCAGGTTAGGATCACTGAGTACGGTGAACTGAAGCTCGTTCTTTTTGGCGATAGCCATCGAGCGGTCAGCAGGTTCGACTGAGATCGCGATGAGCTGGCCGCCGGCTTGTTTGATCGCAGGCAGATTTTGCTGCAGCGTGTGGAGGTATTTATTGCAAAACGGACACCACGCTCCGCGGTAGAAAACTACGACCAGATTGCCCTGCTTGAGCAGATCTTTGCTGCTGACGGGCTTGCCGAGGGAATCGTTGAGCGTGAATGCAGGCATCTTGGCACCCACGCTTAAGGCAGTTTTTGCCGCGTCTTCGACCGAGACAAAGGTTTGGGCTTGGGCGGCTAGGACGAGAGTGAGCGACAGTAGTGATAAAAAGAAAAGTTTACGCATTATTCCTCCGGGACAGATATTACTTGTTCAAATGAAAAATGCTTGCCGCCCGCGATTCTATTCCTTTTTTATACGATTTGGCTATCTTTCTATGTAAATGACCAGTTATCAATTAGGCAGAAAGACCGAACGGTCTATCGAGGCAGGATTGCCTACGACGATAAAGCGCAGGTTTCGCATATATTTTTTGGCGACATTTTGAATTTCGATAGGTTTGACCTGTTTCACGCGGTTAAGGTATTCAAATTCGTTGCGCCAGCCGCCGCCCATAAGTTCGTATCGGGCAAGTCCTGCTGCCTGAGCAGCGTTGGTCTCTTCGCCAAGAAAATACTGCGTTAGAAATTGCCCCGATACCCCGGTAATATCGCTATTATCGACGGGCGTCGTTTTTAAGTTATTGATCTCGTTCAGCATCAGCCTTACCGCTTGATTGGCATCGACTGCGGTAACATAGATGTTGCCTGTGTTTGACGCCCGTTCGCCCATATCGGCATTTGGCGCATAAGACAGGTTGCGTTTGACGCGGACCTCTTCGAAAACGCGGTCGCGCAAGATAGCGGTCGCGACACGCATCGCATAGAAATCAGGGTTGTTTATCGCCGGAGCGTCAAAAACGCCTTCGACGTAATTGGTCGGCAGATTACGCGGTGTCACATCAAGCGTTTGTTTTGAAAAATCGAATGGCTTAAAGGCCGCATCTTTGTAATCCCCACGCGGCAGTTTACCGAAAGTCGCTGCGACCTGCTTTTTTAGTGTTTCAGCATCAATATCACCGACGACAACCAGTAAAAGCCGCGAGGTCTGCATCATTTTTTGATGATAGGCACGCAGATCGGCGGTCGTAAATCGCCTGATGTTTTCGATCGAGCCGTCAGGGTCATTTTCGTAAGCAGTTTTTAAGTTAATAGTTTTTTCAACTAACGATTGCAGGTAGCCGTCAGGGTCATCTTCGCGGCTGCTTAGAGATGTCAAGATCTTATCCCGCGTCAGATTAACGTCCTCTTGAACAAAGGCAGGGTTGATGGCGATGTCGGCAAATATGTCCCACGAGCTTTCAAAATTTTGTCGCGTAGATGCCAGCGACAGGACGCTGAAATCATAATTTGAGCCTGAACCGACTGCGCTAGCAGTGCGGGCCAGTTCGCGACGCAGGACGGCTCGCGGAAATTTTACGCTACCCTCCGTTGCGACGTTTAACGCGAAACTCTCGATGCCGGCCGTTTGAGGTGTCAGGTTTCGGGCCCCGCCTTTTATAAAAAGCCCTGTTGCTACGGTTTGGCTATTTGGGCGGCGTTTAACTATCACCTTTAACCCATTGACCTCAAATTCGGTTACAAGCGCAGCCTGCGATGCAATGCTTGCTCCGGTCGCCTGAGCGTAACCGAGCGGCACTATCATTAATATGAGAGCCAATAAGCTGAAAATGCTGATCGCCGAGCGGCGGTTATTGATTACATTCATAAAAAATTAAGTCTCTATTTTCCGATCAGATTGTCGGATGTTAATTTGGTCTGAGCCTGCGAATCAGATGAAATAAGGGCGACGCCGATGTGCGGTTTGCCCTGAATGTAGGTTTTTACATACCGGGTCGTGTCTGTACGCGTGATCGCACTAAGCGTTTTGTGATAGCCGCGAAAATAGTCGATACCAGTCGAACTCCACCAAAAACTGAGAGTGTGTGCGTATTCGCTTAATTTTTCGCGATCAAACAGGTCACGCGAAGAGAGCAGCGTTTTGGCATTTTCAAGCTCGGCATCGGTAAAGTAGCCGGGTTTATCAAACTGTGCGATCTCAGCGTAAACTGCTGCAAGAGCGGCTTTTGCCTTGTCCGGCGTGGTCGCAATAGTGACCTGAATAGGGCCGACATTTCGCTGTGTGTAATAACCCAGATCGGCAGCGACGGTCAGCCCCGAATCAACCATATTACGCTGAAAACGCGAATCCGGCTGTGTGAGAATGTATGAAAACACATCTGCAGCATAAGTTGCGGCATTGTCCTTACCGATCGAAGGGCCTTGCCAGCCAATAGAGATAATTACATTTTGCACGGGCTGCTCTACGACGATGCCCTCGCTTTTGGTCAAAGCCGGATGTTCGACGAGCGGAAATTCCTTAAATGGGTCTACCGGGCGACGCGGCCAATCGCCGAAATACTGCTCGACATATTTGAAAACCTCATCAGGTTTAACATCGCCCGTAATAACGAGTGCCGAATTATTTGGCACATAATAGCGCCCCTGGATAAGCCGCATTTTGGCGGTCGTCGCCGTCGCGACCGTTTCGCGTGTGCCCAGCGGCTGCTTTCGCGTCGGGTATTGATAAAAGAGCTTTTGGTTGAGCGCCGTATTCAGATAAAAGAACGGATTTGACTCGTTTCGGTCGATCTCGCCTATAACGACCTCTTTTTCGCGGGCAAATTCATTCTCGTCAAACACCGGATAGCGGACCGAATCCTTGATAAAGCGGATCGCCGTCTCGACATACGGGCTCGTCGTCGTGAAATAGTAATTAACGACCTCTTCGCGAGTCGAGCCATTGTACGAGATGCCGAGTTGGCCAATATTCTTTATATAATCCTCTTGTTTCACCGTCGCCTGATTAGACTTAAAAAACATGTGCTCATAGAGGTGCGACAGGCCGTTAAGCTCCGGCGGTTCGGTAAATGAACCGTTTCGTACCGCAAGCTCGACCGAGACGATAGGCACGCTCGAATCGGGATAGACGATCACTTCGAGGCCATTAGCGAGCGTTTTAGTGACGATCGGTATCTCGGAGACGAACTGTGTCTTTGCCGGAGCCGCAGCAGACGGTTTGGCCGGGGCAGCCTTAGGTTTCTGCGCAGGACTTAGACCCGGCAGAAATGATACGATCAAGAGTACAGAGGTAAGAAAATGCTTCACAAAACTTGCTCCTGGGCGAAATAGTTTGAACCTTAGAAAATGTAACATACGGAGAGACATTTAATGGAACGCGACAATTTGATGCACGGCGCACGCACAGCGTTGAATACTGATTTAGATATTCGTGCCTGGGCCGAAAATTATCTAAAAGAAAAGTCACGCGCTGATAATACGGCGATGACCGACGAAGAGTATGAAAAATACTGGCGATACCATAAACCCGAGATAATGCACGCAGGTGCCGCCGAAGCGATGGCTGCTTATCGGCAGAGAGAAAAGTAATAGTTGAAAGGCAAAACGAAGATCGAACCACGTTTTGCCTTTTTTATTTCACCTGATTTCTAACTATGCCGGTTCGACGTTCTCAGGACTTTGGTCCTCCACATTCTTCATCATTTTCGAGATCGGTATCGCAAGCACGGCGAGGATAACGGCTGAAACCACCAGTGCAATGGTTGTCCATGTAAAGAGCTGCGGCGTTTGTTCCAGTTTCTCCGGATCGACGCTGCCGCCGACTAGGCCCGCAATGAGATTACCAACTGAGGCGGCTAGGAACCAGATGCCCATCATCTGTCCGACAAATCGCCGGGGCGAAAGTTTGGTCATTGACGATAACCCCACAGGGCTCAAAAGCAGCTCACCAAAGGTCTGAAAGAGGTAGCTAACAGCTAGCCACCATGCCGCGACTTTAACCGCTCCTCCGCTGGCGACAAGCATGTTGGCAGGGAATATCATAATGAAAAACCCGATGGCCGCCATAAACAGGCCGAGTGCGAACTTTGCCGGTGCGGAAATGCTTATTTTTCTTGTACCAAACCAAGTCCAGATGCCAGCAAATATCGGTGCAAAGATAATGATAAGAAACGAATTGATCGACTGGAACCAAAGTGCCGGTACTTCGAATGAGCCGATATGGCGTTCAGTAAAATCCTTTGCAAATAGATTAAGCGAGGTCGGAGCCTGTTCGAATGCTGCCCAAAATATCGCTGCAAATACAAACAAGACGGCAATAACGACCACACGCTTTCGTTCGTCGCTATTTAATTTCCCGGCGATAAACATATAGCCGAAAAATGCTACGGCGAGCCCGACCAGAGCGTATATCATATAACCGCCGACGACCTGCGGATCTAAAACAATCACGCCGGTGGCAGTCAAGATCAGGACCAACGCAATTATTGCGAGACCGATGCCGATGACCATTTTCACCCTATGTTCAATGCCTGTTTGAATAGTCGGATCAGGATCACGGGTACGCTCGATGCCGATATTGCCGAGCGTTGTGCGGGACCGCACAGCAAACCAGATCAATCCAAAAGCCATACCTACACCTGCTGCACCAAAGCCCCAGTGAAATCCATATCTTTCGCCAAGAAACCCGGTTACGATCTGTCCAAACGTGGCACCCATATTTATGCCCATGTAAAAGATCGAAAATCCGGCGTCGCGCCGCTCTCCGCCCTCCGGGTAGAGATCGCCGACGATCGCCGAGATGTTGGGTTTGAGTAATCCGGTGCCGAGAACGATTAGGATAAGCCCTACAAAGAACATGATCCTGCCGCCAAAAAATCCGGATAATCCGATAGAGAGGTGGCCGCTGGTGATCAGGACGGCTCCGTACATTATCGAGCGGCGCAGCCCGAGCAGGCGATCCGCTATCCAGCCTCCGGGCAGCGACGAGAGATATACGCAGGCAGAGTAGATGCCGACGATAGCCGCCGCTTTTGGCCGTTCAAACCCAAAGCCGCCATTCATGAGCGTAGCCGTCATGAACAGGATAAGAAGCGGCCGGATGCCGTAGAACGAAAATCGTTCCCACATCTCGGTCATAAACAGAGTTGGTAGTCCTTTTGGATGGCCGAAAAATTCGTGTCCGGCTTTTGGGTTTAGATCGTCTATACTCACGCTCATCAATATTCCCCTTTTGGTTGTTTAAATTCTGGAAAGAGTTAGGCAAAATATAGCAGATAAAGTTTGTATCGAAAAGGAGAAATATGCGTAAACGATTATCGACCGTAGTTTTTGCCGTGCTGTTTGTGATGGTGGTTTCGGCGTCGGCGTTCGCTCAGAAAGATCGAATGAGCGTACCCGCATCAGAGGTTAACGGCACGTTTAAGATGAATTTCACCGGCAAATTCAGAAAGTTTTCGAATGAGTTTAAGATACTCGCGCTTGGCGGCGGCAAGCTGCGCGTCGCTATGGATCTCGTGTATCCATTCTCGATGCGAAACGGCGAGCCGATGGTAAATATGGGCGGTTTTGATGATGAGTTTGCAATAGTCGGCGATGTCGCCAAATACACATCCGGCGATGGTAAGTGCAAATTTACTATCAAGTTTGTCAGAGTCGGAACGATAAAAGTCACTCAAGATGGCACCGACGGCGCGTGCGGTTTTGGCCACAACGTAATGGCGGACGGAACCTATCTAAAAGTGAGCAGCAAAAAGCCGACGTTTGAAGAACAATAAGGAAGTTAGTTTATGATACTCGCAATATTGGCGTTTATATGGGGTTACCGAAAGGGACGCGATTCGGGGCGTAGTGGCCCTTTATGGTCGGTTATCTGCGGATTTACCTTTCTTGGTATTCAAGTGCTTTTTAGTCTTGGGATCGGGATGGTTATTGGGATTGGGATCGCGATGCGGGGATGGAGCGAAAAGCTTCTCGACCAATATTCGATCTTGATAAGTCTCGTCGCTGTCGTACCCGCCGGGATCGCACTATGGTTGATATTCCGGTATCTCGACCGTGTTCCAAGTGAAACCACAATGACCGAACCGCCGCCACCGCCGTCATTTGGTAATAACGGATAGCGTGTTATGGAATTAAGTGAGCGGATCGGGAAAGGAAAGCGAAGTTGAATAAGATTGCAATTTGCGGGAAAATCGCGATTAATTTACACTTGATGTTTATGCCCTTGTAGCTCAACGGTTAGAGCAGCGGACTCATAATCCGTTGGTTGTAGGTTCGAATCCTACCGAGGGCATACTTCTTTTTTTCTAAACATTAAACCGAAAATCCACGACGTCGCCGTCCTGCATTATGTATTCCTTGCCTTCGAGGCGAGCGAGGCCTTTTTCGCTGGCGGCTTTGCGTGAGCCGCAGGTTACTAGGTCATCGTAGCCGACGATTTCAGCCCGGATAAAGCCGCGTTCGATGTCGGTGTGGATCTCACCGGCCGCTGCAGGTGCTTTTGTGCCGATCGGGATCGTCCAGGCACGAACCTCTTTTTCACCGGCGGTCAAGAACGACATCAGGCCGAGCATGTGATACGCGGCTTTTATAAGTTTATCGACGCCGCTTGAGGACAGGCCGAGGTCTTTTAGATATTCGTCGCGTTCCTCAGGGTCGAGAGCGACGAGTTCGGCTTCGAGTTTGGCGCAAATGACGACCACATCGGCTTTTTCGGCTTCGGCGTGTTTCATAACCTCAGCGACGTGGGGATTTGACGACGGGTCGGCGAGCGTTTCTTC
>JBKJRA010000292.1:0-4339 GCA_046594975.1 Pyrinomonadaceae bacterium
TATTATCACAAAAATGCGGTTTCTGATAGTGTTAGGCAAGTAAACTTACAATTTAATTTCAAATTGTAATTACATTGTAGATACAAAACTCAGAATCATGCGGCGAGCTATATTTCCAGGTTCATTTGACCCTCTAACCAACGGACATCTCGACATCATCAAGCGCAGCAGCCCGCTTTTTGATGAGATTATCGTCGCCGTGCTCAATAACGCCGACAAACATCCGATGTTTACCGTCGAAGAACGCTGCTCAATGATCCACGAAGTTTTGCCAAGCGTTGATACAGACGGATGCAAGCTGATCGTCGATAGCTTTTCCGGTCTGACTGCAGACTTTGCCAAAACATCGGGAGCGACGGCGATCGTTCGCGGCATACGTGCCGTCAGCGACTACGAATACGAGCTGCGAATGGCCCTAATGAACCGCCGTCTCGAACCGACCATCGAAACCGTGTTCTTAATGGCAGGCGAAGAATACTCTTACGTCTCGTCAACGCTGATGAAGCAGGTATTCGAACTCGGCGGACGTGTCGAGGGGCTGATACCAACACTAGTCGAAAGCAAGATGCGTGAGAAATTAGAAATACCTATTTAACGCAAAGACGCTAAGGTGCAAAGGCGCACGGAATATAATTTTAAAACTTTCATACCTTTGCGACTTTGCGTTAAAATCTTTTCTTATGATCCAGGCCATCCATCATGTCCAGGTAAGCATTCCGATCGGCTCCGAGGACAAGGCACGCAATTTTTATTGCGGCGTGCTTGGCCTTAACGAAATTCCCAAGCCCGTGTCGCTCGCGGGACGCGGCGGCTTTTGGCTCGAACTGGGCGATCAGCAAATCCATTTCGGTGCGGAGGACGGTGTTGAACGCCCCAAAACAAAGGGCCACGTCGCATATCTCGTAACTGATCTCGAAAAATGGCGGGAAAAACTTATTGTAAACGGCTGTGAAGTGATCGACGGCATTCCGATCCCCGGAATGAATAGGTTCGAGTTTCGCGATCCGTTTGGAAATCGGGTGGAGTTTTTGGAAAAAACGGAATTAACCACAGAGTAGACAGAGGTCACTGAGTAAGACCGTAGCTACTATCGGTTTCGACATTTGATCGTATTTTTCCTCTTTTTCCTCTGTGATCTCTGTGGTTAAATTTATTTTATGGTCGCTTTCCCCGTTTCATATAATGTAGCCACTATGAAAGGCTCATCGACCTTGATCGCCGCTCAGATGGCGAACGAAATGCGAGCGTCCGGGATCGACGTTATCGACCTGTCGGTCGGGGAACCCGATTTTGATACGCCTGAATTCATTAAACAATACGCCTGGGAAGGCCTCGAAAAAGGCTTGACCAAATATACTGCGACCGCCGGAACTGCCGATTTTCGTTCTGCGATAGTCGAATTTTACTCACAGCGTTTCGGTGCCGAGATCAGTGTCAATGAGGTCGCCGCTGCCTGCGGTGGCAAGCAGGCATTATTTAACGCAGCCTGCACGATATTAAATCCGGGCGATGACGTACTGATACCTAAACCGTATTGGGTGACGTTTCCTGAGATCGTCACGTTTGCTCGTGCGAATAGCGTCTTTATCGAAACCGAGGCGACGGATTTTATTCTGACCGCCGATCAGGTCGCGACGGCGATCACGCCAAAGACAAAACTCATCATCATCAACAGCCCAAGCAATCCGTCGGGTCGCGTAATTCCGCCCGATGAGATGCGTCGGATCGTCGAGGTCTGTGCTGCACGCGGCGTTTATGTAATGACGGACGAATGCTACCTATTTTTTGCCTATCCGCCTGCTGCTCCCTTTTCGCTGGCCTCGCTACCGCCGGAGTTACGCGAGTATGTCTGCGTCGCGGGGAGCTTTTCAAAAACCTATGCGATGACCGGATGGCGAATCGGCTACACGATCGCCAACGTCGAATGGACCAAGGCGATGATCAAACTGCAGAGCCATTCGGCGACGCACCCGACTTCGTTTGTCCAATATGCTTGTGCCAGAGCCCTGCGTAATACCGACGAGACGGTCGCCGCCGTCAACACCATGACCGCCGAATACGAACGCCGCCGCAATTGGCTCATCCCGGCGCTCAACGAGGTCAACGGATTCAAATGTCCGATGCCCGAAGGCGCGTTTTATGCGTTTGTCGATGTTCGCGGGTTATTAGGGAGTAAATATTCTAGTTCGTCCGATGTTGCCGCTACGCTATTGAAAGAGGCACATATCGTCGTCACCGATGGCGAAGGCTTTGGAGCCGAAGGCTTCCTGCGTATCTCATACGCGACCTCAATGGAAAATCTTGAGCGGGCGGTAATTGCGATGAAAGCCATATTCGGTGTCACCGCAAAGAGTGCAAACTAAGCTACGTACGCTAGTTTTTGCCTTTTTACTTTTGCCTTATTCCCCGCCCGTCATCATCAGGCCGATGTCTTCGGTCGATGTTGTTTTAGGATCGACCTCGCCGACGATCCTGCCTTCTTTGATGATCAACAGACGATCAGCAAGAGCCGTAACCTCTTCTAATTCAGCAGATACTAGCAGAACGGCGGAGCCTGCATCACGCAATCCAATTAACTTACGGTGGATAAATTCGATAGCACCAATATCAACGCCGCGTGTCGGCTGCGACACGAGTAGGAGTTTTGGTTTGAGATCAAATTCGCGTCCGATGATTAACTTTTGTTGATTGCCGCCTGAAAGCGACTTAGCCGGAAGTGCGGGATTTGGCGGCCGAACATCAAAATTTTCGATAATCTCAGCGACGCGTTTGTTTATAACCGCATTATTCATAAATCCTGCGGTTTCGACTGGCGGACGATAATGCACGCCGAGAATAGAATTTTCAGCGAGACTAGAGTGCATCAGCAGCCCGCGTTTGTGGCGGTCCTCAGGGATGTGAGCGACGCCGAGTTCTTTCAAATCGCGGGCAGAGCGGCTTGTTATATCTTTACCGTCAAACTCGACGTGACCGCCCGTCGGCTTGAGCAAGCCCGAAAGAGCCTCGATCAACTCGGTTTGGCCGTTGCCCTCGATACCGGCAATGCCGACGATCTCGCCTGCACGCACAGTAAACGAAACATCTTTTACAGCAGGGCCGTTCTTGCCGGTCGCAGTTAGATGTTTGACCTCAAGTACAACTCTGCTGGGCTCGGCATCGGTCTTATCAACACGCAAAAGCACATCACGTCCGACGATCATTCGAGCCAGATCTTTTGCACTGGTTTCCGACGTCTTAACATTACCGACGGACTTGCCGTCACGCATAACAGTCACCTCATCGGAGATGGCGAGCACCTCTTCGAGTTTGTGAGTGATGATGATGACCGTCTTGCCCTGCTCTTTCATCCGGCGAAGGATCGAGAAAAATTCCTGTACCTCTTGCGGCGAAAGCACGGCTGTGGGCTCGTCAAGAATGAGGATTTCAGCATTGCGATACAAGGCTTTGAGTAGTTCGACACGCTGCTGTTGGCCGACCGAGAGGTCTTCGATATATGCTTTAGGGTCAACGCCGAGACGCAGTTCGTTTGAGAGTGCGAGGATGTCGCTATTGGCTTTGTCGAGGTCGAGATTTGCTGCCGTGCCGGTTTCAGCACCGAGCACAATATTCTCAGCCGCCGTCATCGTATCTACCAGCATAAAATGCTGATGCACCATCCCGATACCGAGAGCTATCGCGTCATGCGGATTTTTGATCGAAACTACATTTCCATCGACAAGGATCGCGCCGCTGTCAGCATTATAAAATCCATACGCGATACGCATGATCGTCGATTTTCCGGCCCCATTCTCCCCGACAATCGCGTGAATAGTCCCCTTCTCAACCTTGATCGACACGTCGTCATTCGCCGTAACGCTACCAAATGTTTTTGTAATATTCCTAAGTTCTAGCATGTTTTATTTCGAAGCCATTGCGTCCGTCACCTTGATCTTGCCATCGACGATATCTTTCTTTGCCTGTTCGACTTTTAGGATAACGTCATCGGGAATGATGCCTTTGTTGTTGTCGTCCATCGCGTAGGCGACGCCGTCTTTGTCGAGGCCAAAGACGTGAAAACCGCCTGCAAAATTACCGCCAAGCACCTCTTTCACAACGTCGTAAACTGCATTATCGACACGCTTTACCATCGAAGTCAGCACAAAACCAGGCTTTACTCCGTTTTGATTTGAGTCAACCCCAATGACAAATTTGTTTGCCTGCCCTTTGGCGTCTTTGCCATACTGCTCGACTGCGTCAAAAGCACCGAGACCTGAGTTTCCGGCGGCGGTAAATATCACATCGGCGCCTTTTTCGATCTGTGCCAGCGACAGTTCCTTGCCTTTGCCGGGATTGTTCCAGG
>JBKJRA010000105.1:0-3861 GCA_046594975.1 Pyrinomonadaceae bacterium
CCTTTGTTAGCCAGATCGATCGCTTTGTTAGGGTCGATCGCCGGCAATACAACCGCGCCATACGAATATGCAGCAATAAAATGCGGGTCGAGATCCGTCGCATTATCGAGCAGCGGATACAAAAGCCTCGGGTTAAGGCCGCGAAGGTCGTCGATATTCACCGTCTGGCTCTGATCTTTTAGCATCTTGCCGCCGATGTATTGCAGCGACCTCATGAAATAGTAATCCGCGATCAGGCCTTCGGTACCAAAGGCGTAGCCTTTTAGCGAAGAGCCGTTAACGGTCAGGTCGGTGTCGCCGTAGTTTTCGGGCAGCTGCGGACGCGAGTGTTCGACAAAGCCAGTCAACGCAAACACGGCCGAGAAACCTGCGATCAGGATCACGGCGGGAAATATTACGCTTTTGACGACGCTCCTGGCCATTATTTAAAGTTGCGGCGGCTAAAGATCACGACGGTTATCGTCAATAAAATAATGTCGAAAACCACGGCATACGCGATCGCCCCGCCTAGCATCGAACTTGATGGCACCATGCCGTTGGACGTTTCGGTAATAAAACTGAAATGCGAGAGGTTTGGCAGGAGATAGTAGATTCCCTCGAAAACCAGCTTTGCTGCATTTGAATTCATTCCTTGTGCCAACTCGCGAAGCGACGCGCTGAAATGTCCGATGACAAAGATAAAGAACGTCAGCAATGCCGACAAAGCGGGCGTCGAGAATGACGAAAACATTATCGCAACCGCCGTCATTATGGTGAGTTCGAGAAAAATGAGCAGCACTGCGGGCCATATATTAGCCGCTAGGTTGCCTCCACCGACATATATCAACGCCAGCGAAACTCCGGCTCCCATCACGGCTACATTTACAAATAACGTGAGACAAAGTCCGAGATATTTGCCGATGATGAACTCGCCGCGGCCTATCGGCTTAGAAAATATCGAATAGACGGTCTTTTTCTCGATCTCTTTCCACACCAGACTTACGCCGACGAATATCGAGATAAATGTCCCAAAGATCAACATGGCACTGAGTCCTAGATTGACGATAACGCGCGACTCTTGCCCGGCAGAAAGCTCACCCAAAAAGATCGCACTGGCCGTTATCAGCAACACGAAAAGGATCAGATTATAGAGAATACGGTCGCGAACCGCCTCGCGAAAGGCGTTCTTCGATATGGTAAGAATTCGAGATGGAAAACGGGCACTTTCGTTTGCCATTGAGATTATTTTGTTATTGACTCCGTCGAAGTTGTAGTGAAAGACAAAATTTATTTTAACACGGTTTAGGAAAATGGCACTTTGTCCAAATACTCGAAAACAGCATTTTCCGGTAATAATTCAGCCGGAGGTGCGGTATTGGGATCACCTTGTGCTTTTAAATACGCCGCGACACTGCCTTGGTGAATAAGTATCTCCCAACCAGCAGCCTGCCGGACATCAATGCTGCGAGCCGTATTTAAATTCGTTTCGGCGTCACTCGGTTTGCCGTGCTTCTCAAGAAATATCGCAAAACGCACGCGGAGAAAGACTGAATTGGGGAAAATCTTTACAGCTTCGTTCAAAGTGTTTTCCGCACCGGCAATGTCTCCTGAGAGTATCTGATATTTTGCCAATGTAGAATACGTCACTGTCACACCATAGCCGCGATCTATGCCTTGACGCAGTAATTGTGCCGCTTCTACGTTGTTACCATCTAGTGAATTGCGATGTGCAAAATAGTAATATGCACCAGCATTGTCTGGATCAAATCGCAAAGCGGAACGATAAAGCTCTGCCACAGGAGCGAATTCTTGTGTGCGTTCGGCTTGATATATTTTATATTCGGCTACGGCTTTTGAACCTGAAAATAAGACGGTAATTACTGCTACGATAATTCCCGAAACCGCGAGTAATTTAACATTGCTTGAATTGAAGCCGGTCTTTTGCTCGTGCCGCGACTTGATAATTTCGTTGACGGCTACCGCAAGGACCATAAAGAAAACAATTCCGTTTTGGATCACCCGAAATGAAAATGAACTGACCATCGAGCTTGCAATAAACCCTGTCATTCCGGCTATCGACGCCCAAAATATGGGCGTTGCCTTGTAACCATTTCGCTTAAATGTGGTGACGGCAAAGTATAGAAAAGCTCCAAATATTCCTGCAAATAGAAAAAGTCCGATGATCCCAAGCTCGGCGGAAACTTGCAGTACTTCGTTGTGGGCCCTTTCGACAATGTAATCTTCGGCAATTTCGGGTTTGGTGTTTCCGGTATTTTTTTGAGCGAGATCTGCTCGGGCAGAATTGACATTAATACCAAAATTGTCCGCTCCGACACCGATGAGCCAATGGTCGGCCGCCATTTCGCGTCCGACACTCCAGATGTATGTGCGGAAGATAGTTGTTGATCTGGTTTTATCAGCCGATCCGGATATGTAATCAGTCGTAGAGGGAATTGATGAAAGCGAAGAAAATGCGAGCTGAACTGCGATAGTTGCCACTACCCAGACAGTCGCAAGAACTAGCGATTTTCTTCGTAAGATTTTATTTGTGAATAGGATGCAGCCAGCAAATAAAACAGTATGTGCGATGATACCGGCCAGGAATGCCCCTTTGCTGAGTGAGAGCATTATTGTAAGCCAGCTGAGCAGCCAGCATATTGCCGCGAGGGCCGAGCGAATGCGTGTCCGTGCGTAGAGCGTCAGAACACACAAAAGCGGTGTGATAGTCACCGACAACTCGGCATATTTGGCGTATCTAATGCGTATTAGACCTTCGACTGATGCAAAATCAGTCATCGAGAGAAAATCGATGATGCACAAAGAAGCGAGTACTAACGTGCACACAATAAAAGTATTCACTATTGAGGAAAGCCCTTGTCCGCTCCGCAATAAGCATAGAAACCCGGCAAAAATGGTCAAATAGATCGACCAATTGAGCGTATGATGCAGAGCAGATCCGGGCGATGACGACCAAATTATAGATAACCCGCTCCAGAAAATAAATGCCGCCATGCACACCAAAAGCGGAAAAAGAGGTGCCTCACGAAAACTGAGCTGTTGTGAATGCTTTCTATAAACCCAATAAATAAATGGAACAAGGAATATGGCTGCGAATAGCTCGACTTTCCAGGGTTGAGCGGAGATCGTACCCGCCCTCGGTGTTGAAATAAGAGACGAGAGCAAAACTGCGGTGAGCGACAGCGACAGCAATATTATGGAATTTGAACCAAAAAAAGAAGATCGCTTGATGGCTGGATCGTTGCTCATTGTAAAAGGGAATGGCGTATCTGAAGACGCCGATATTGTAACACAGTGAATTGGAGGCAAAAAAAGAGCGGGGATCCCGCAATGGAATTCCCGCTCAGTTGTTAGTTATGGTTAGTATCAATTGGACAACGCAGAGGCTGTCGCGATAGTTGTGGATGTATAAGCTGTGCCGATGTATGCGGCAGTAGGGTCTGCCATCATTACGCCTTCGGTGGCGATACCAAACCTGCGTGCCCCCGTCTGCGTCACACCTGACGTTACCGCCGGGTTAGCTGAAAAGAAAAATGTTGCGGCTCCTGCGGATGAAGATGCTGCTCGTCCCCCGACGTAGTTATAGCCGCTTTTGGTGCCTGATCCTAGGGTCGCGTCGACGATGTTTACCGTGCGAAGCTGGCTCAGGGCAACATTATCGCCAGTTCCTGCAATTGTTCCGGCGTAATTACCGTTGCCGTGCGATGCCGAATATACCATCTGTGCACCGTGAAGGGTTCGCAGAGAAGAAACGGTCGAGCCTTCGTTCGCTGATCGGCGTGCAGCGAGCAAGTTTGGTATTGCGATCGCCGCGATAATACCGATTATGACGACGACGATCAAAAGCTCGATCAGGGAAAATCC
>JBKJRA010000255.1:0-6251 GCA_046594975.1 Pyrinomonadaceae bacterium
TGGTTACCGGACAAAAACCGGTCGTCACCAAGGCAAAGAAATCGATCGCTGCGTTCAAATTACGTCAGGGAATGGCGATCGGCACGATGGTCACGCTTCGCGGAGACAGAATGTACGAGTTTCTAGATCGTCTGATCTCAGTCGCTCTGCCGCGTGTTCGCGATTTTCGCGGTATATCGGGCAAGGCGTTTGACGGACGCGGAAATTACACGCTCGGTATTCGCGAGCAGTTGATCTTTCCGGAGATCGATTTTAACAAGGTCGATAAGACCCGCGGTATGAATATTTCGATAGTCACAACGGCTAGAAATGATGACGAGGCCCGCTCGCTCTTGAAAGCGATGGGAATGCCTTTCAGGGCATAGCCCTGAGTTCAAAGCTCCAGGTTTAATGTTCAAAGTTAAGAACGAACTTGAATCCTAGTCTTTGAACATTGAACTTAAAACTTTGAACTAATTAGTTATGGCAAAGATAAGCAAAATAGTTAACAACGAACGCCGCAAGGAAAAGGTCAAGCTTTGGTCGGCTCGCCGTGCGGAAGCGAAAAAGATCATCAATAACCCGAAATCGACGGTCGAAGAAGTCGATGCAGCGGTCATTAAGCTTCAGAAAATGCCGCGTGACGGCAGCCCGATCCGCGTGCGTAACAGATGTTCGCAGACCGGACGTTCGCGTGGATATTTAAGAAAATTTGGTATATCTCGTATCGCGTTGCGTGAATTGGCCCTCCAAGGCCAGATTCCTGGCGTTGTTAAATCGAGTTGGTAGTTCGTTTGGCAGATGTAAGTGATCGGGAATAGCCGATATCCAACATCTTATTTGGGAGTAAAATAGTAATGACAGATCCAATAGCCGATATGCTTACGCGGATTCGCAATGCAATACAAGCGAATCACACCCGCGTTGATATTCCGGGCTCAAAGTTAAAGATGGAACTCGCGCGTATCCTCAAGGAAGAGGGCTATATCAATAGCTTTTCGACAAAGGGTGAAGGCGTGAAATATATGATCCGCGTCTTTTTACGCTACGATGCAAAAGGCGTTTCGTCGATCACGCATCTTGCACGGGTATCAAAGCCCGGCCGACGTGTATATCTCGGTTCGGATGCGATCCCGAAGGTGCTCGGCGGTTACGGTGTAAACATCGTTTCAACGTCGCAGGGTCTTATGAGCGGCAAGCAGGCTCGGCAGTCGCATATTGGCGGCGAGATACTAGCTGAGATCTATTAAATTTTAAGAGTGCGTTATCGAACGCATGCTTACGGGCTAAAGCTCGCACTCTAAACGAGAGGAATTATGTCAAGAGTAGGAAAAAAACCGATATCGATCCCGTCCGGTGTTACCGTGACTATCAATGATTCGGAAATGGAAGTAAAAGGCCCGAAAGGAACCTTAAAGACGCCGATCCCGGCAGGTGTTAGCTTCAAACAAGAAGATGGCGTACTGACGGCGGAACGTGCAAGCAACGATGTTGCTGCATTTCACGGCCTCGCGAGAGCCTTGGCGAACAACGCCGTTGTCGGTGTGACCGAGGGCTTTAAGAAGGAAATGGATATCGTCGGCGTCGGTTACAAGGCTGATGTTCAGGGCAATAAGATCAACTTTTCCCTCGGATATTCGCATCCGATCGTATATGATCTGCCGGCCGGTGTTGACGCTGCCGCAGAACGTGTAAATACGAAAACGTCGATCAACCAGTATCAGACCACGATTACGCTGAGCGGCATCGACAAACAGCTGATCGGACAGGTCGCAGCAGAATTGAACCGCCTCCGTAAGCCTGATGCTTACAAAGGCAAAGGCGTACGTTACGCAGACAAGTTTTATAGATTGAAACCGGGCAAGACCGGAAAATAGTTCAAAGTTCAAGGTTCAATGTTCAAAGTCGGTTTCAACTTTGAACATCGAACGTGAAACTTTGAACCCAGGAAGATTATGGGACAGAAAAGCAGAGCAGATATACGGCAGGGCATTCATAGCCGCATTCGTAAGAAAGTCAAAGGTTCGGCAGAGAGGCCGAGACTGGCGGTTTTCCGCAGCTTGAACCACATTTACGCTCAGATCATTGATGACAAGAGCGGCACGACGCTGGCAACGGCTTCGACGACTGAAAAGGCGTTGGGCGTGAAAGCGGGTGGTAATATTGCGGCAGCAAAGACTGTTGGTAAGGCGGTCGCGGAACGTGCGTTGGGAGCGGGTATTTCAACCGTTGTGTATGATCGCGGTGGATATCTATATCATGGCCGGGTCAAGGCCTTGATCGACGCAACACGCGAGGCGGGACTGAACAAGCACGAAGCTGCGGAAGCAAAGGATACGAAGCAAGAAAGCAATGATCAAGAATAAACAGAAAATATCACAGAGCGGCTTGCTCCTCAAAGATCAGCTGATCTCGATCAACCGCGTTACCAAGGTCGTTAAGGGCGGTAAGAATATGTCGTTTGCGGCACTTGTGGTCGTCGGCGACGAAGCCGGACATGTCGGTTTCGGCACGGGAAAGGCAAAGGAAGTGCCGAACGCAATCAAGAAAGCGGTCGAAGCAGCTAAGAACAACCTTATCCGCGTTCCCCTGATCAACGGCACATTGCCGCACGAGATGATAGGTGAATACGGTGCAGGCCGCGTGTTGCTCAAGCCGGCTGCCGAAGGAACAGGCGTTATCGCCGGTGGTGCTGTGCGTGCAATTTTGCAAAGCTTGGGCGTCCACAATGTTCGAACCAAGATTCTCGGGTCAAACAACCCGCACAACGTAATTCGTGCGACATTTAACGGACTGCTCAGAATGAAAGATCCGATGGAAGTCGCCCGGTTGAGAGGCAAACAGGTCGAAGAATTAGCGTAGAACAGACTTTCTAGTCTGTTAAACAGGCTGGAAAGCCTGTCATACAAAAGACATGGCAAAGAAAATAGAAACAACCACAGACGGAAAGGTCAAGATCCAGTATTACCGGAGCATGATCGGATACGCGAAAAAACAGAAAGAGATCATCAAGAGTCTCGGCATTACAAAGCTGAACCAGACGATCACGCGACCCGATTCGCCGGCGACCCGCGGCATTGTTAAAAAAGTGCCGCATTTGCTTCGCTTTGTTGACTAGGTTATTCCCGTAAGAGGAAAAGAAGATGGCATTAGCACTAAATAATTTACATCCTGCAAAGGGCTCGACACATAAGAAAAAGCGTATCGGACGCGGTCCCGGTTCCGGAACCGGTAAGACTGCTGGTAAAGGACACAAGGGTCAGAAATCACGCTCGGGTTACAGCCAGAAAATTGGTTTCGAAGGCGGTCAGATGCCTTTGCAGCGTCGTCTGCCTAAACGCGGCTTTACCAATATCTTTAAGAAAGAGTGGATCGAGATCAGCCTCGCTAAGATCGAAGAAAATTTCAAGGCCGGTGACGAGATCACCCCGGAAATTTTGCACGAACGCGGCTTGATCAAAAAAGCCAAGCATGATCTCGTGATACTCGGAACCGGTGAGGTTACGAAATCGTTAAAGATATCAGCACACCGCTTTACCAAAACTGCCAAGGATAAGATCGAAAAGGGTGGCGGAACGGCGACGGTAATAGTTAAGTATCAGACGGCTGAAGCCTAGAAAGTTGTCAGTAGCCGGTTGCCGGTTGTCAGAAAAGACAACTGCAGACGACCGACAACTGACCACCGACAACGGACAAATATATGGAGAAGTTTTTTGGCGCCGTTCAAAACATGTTCAAGATCCCCGAGCTTCGGACGAGGATCCTATTCACGCTTGGGCTTTTGGCGGTTTACCGCTTTGGTGCACACGTTCAGGCTCCCGGCATAAACAGTGCGCAGCTTGAAAAAGTATGGGGTGAAGTGGCGGGAACGCTTCTTGGTGTACTTGACCTGTTTTCAGGCGGTAATTTCCGCACCATTTCGGTGTTCGCACTCGGTGTGACGCCGTATATTACTGCGTCTATCATCATGCAGCTGCTGCCTGTGTTGTCGCCTGCGATGAAGAAAATTCAGGAAGAAGGCGAGGTCGGACGGCAAAAAATGAACCAGTGGACAAGGTACTCGACCGTTGTTCTTTGTGCGGTTCAGACATTTTTTGTTTCGACTTGGCTTTCGAGAAATCAGATCATCCCGGGCACATGGTGGGCAACGGCGATGATCGTCGTAACGCTTACCACGGGAACGATATTCGTGATGTGGCTCGGTGAGCAGATCACCGAACGCGGTGTCGGAAACGGTATTTCGCTGCTTATCTTTGCGGGTATCGTAATCGGTATGCCGAGAGGTTTACAGCAGATATACGGGCGTATTGCGACCGGTGATCCGATGCAGACGCTTGGGGTGCTGTTCCTTGTGATCGTGCTTGTGGCTCTGATCGCACTTATCGTCTATGTCGAATCGGCTAGGCGAAATATAGCCATAAGTTATGCCAGCAGGCGTGTGGGCAACCAGACGTTTCGCGGACAGGAAACCAGCCTACCCTTAAAGATCAATATGGGCGGTGTTATCCCTGTGATCTTTGCTTCGTCGGTTTTGGCAATGCCGCAGACCTTGTTTTCGGCGTTTCCTGCTGACCCGGCAAATCCTGATTCGGCGTGGTCAAAGGTTTACACGTTTTTTCAGCAGTTTCACGGCGGCGATCCATATTACGAACTAGTGTTTTTGTCGCTGATCGTCTTGTTCACATTTTTCTATATCACGATCATCTTTAACACAGACGAGGTTTCGGACAACCTGCGTAAGCACGGCGGATTTATCGCCGGTATTCGCCCAGGTGCTCCGACTGCCGATTACCTAAATTCAATATTGACGCGTCTGACGACTGTCGGTGCAATCTACCTTGCATTTATCGCCTTTCTGCCGCAGCTGCTTTTGAGTGGATTTAAGGTCGCTCGTTTGCCGTTCGTCGGAACTGCGGTCGATAATTTTCTGACCGCAACGCCAGGTCTCAGCTGGATACCGACCGGATTGGGTTACCAATTTTATTTCGGCGGCACGTCCTTGCTTATCCTCGTGGGCGTTGCAATGGACACCGTTTCGCAGATCGAAGCACAGCTTGTGATGCGTAATTACGAAGGATTTCTTGGAGCGGGTTCGCGATTACGCGGGCGCCGGTCCTAAAGAGAAAAGGAGAACAGGCGAAGAGGGGAAAAGGAGATGAGCATCTAAAATGCTCCCTTTCTCCTCTTCACCTTTTCACCTCTTCTGAATAGTTAAATGGGTAAGATCATTGTACTGATAGGTGCTCCGGGAGCTGGAAAGGGAACTCAGGCGAGGCTATTAAGTGAGCGTCGCGGTATTCCGCAGATCTCGACGGGCGATATGTTTCGTGAGATGAAAAAGGCTGACACGCCCCTTGCACGCGAAGTGCAGGAGACGATGGCATCAGGCAAGCTGATCTCGGACGACTTGACATACAAGATAGTTCGAGAGCGAACGTCACAGCCGGATACAGCTGGAACTTATTTGTTAGACGGTTACCCGCGAACGGCGGTTCAGGCCGAGCAACTCGAAGGACTTGCTAAAGAACAAGGAAAGGAGATTAGTGCGATCGAGGTCGATGTTCCGACGGACGAGTTGTTCAAAAGATTGACGGGACGCAGGAGTTGCCCGGTTTGCGGTGAGATATATAATATTTATTCCCGTCCGCCTAAGGTTGAAGGATTTTGTGACGAGCATACGGAAACGGCGCTTGATCACAGATCGGACGATAATGAAGAAAGCGTCCGTACCCGACTTGATACTTATAAGACCTTAACTGAGCCTCTGCTCGCTTATTATGAAAAGTCGGGGCGTTTGAAAAAGGTGGACGGTACGGGCGAGGTCGAGAATATTTATTTAGAGATCGAAGGCCTCGTGAATTAAGTAATGAGAACCCGGTTGCTACAGTTCCCGGTTCTGACAAGAAGATGATCATCGCAAAATCAGCAAAGGACCTCGATAAGATGAGGGATGTCGGCGAACTTATCGCCGAGGTGCGAGAGGCTTTACGCGGGATGGTCGAACCCGGCATTTCGACGATGGATCTAAATATTGCGGCTGAGAAGATGATCCGCGATGCCGGTGCGATACCGACATTTATCGGCTATCATGGGTTTCCCTATTCGATATGTGCTTCGGTTAACGAAGAGATCGTTCACGGATTTTCGAAAAAGACACCGATGAACGAAGGCGATATCTGCTCGCTCGATATGGCTGCGACGTATCAGGGATTTGTCGGTGATACGGCGACGACCGTACCCGTCGGAAATATTACCGACGAGCTAAAAAAGTT
>JBKJRA010000309.1:0-3399 GCA_046594975.1 Pyrinomonadaceae bacterium
CCCGTTCCGAGAGTCGAGAAGGTGTTGGAAACGGATGCCGTTACGGGGCCGCAAGTATATCGGCTGAACTACGATTATCCGCACACGATCGGTCGGGTCAAGGCGTTTTACGGCAACTTCGGCATGATGACCCGTGCATTGTCATATATCTACACTCACGCCAACACAGGGCTTAAAGAAGCCACGGAATTGTCGGTATTGAATGCCCGCTACGTCTCAAACGCGCTCGCCGAAACATACGACAAGCCATTCGAATCAGACTGTATGCACGAGGCGATCTTTTCGCACAAAAACCAGTCTCGGAAAGGTGTTCACACGCTCGACATCGCCAAACGGCTGATCGATTACGGATTCCATCCAATGACCGTTTACTTCCCTCTTGTTGTCGAGGGTGCGATGCTCATCGAGCCGACCGAATCCGTCGGCCGTGCTGATCTCGACGCTTTTATCGCGGCAATGATCGACATCGACCGCGAAACTCAGGATAATCCGCAACTTGTCATCGACGCCCCCCATTCGACTCGCATTGGACGCCTCGACGAAGCAACTGCCGCACGAAAACCTGTCCTTCGCTGGAAAGTAGATATGGATGCAGCTGCAAAAGCTGCTTAGAAACAGACCTTAGTTGTTAATAACTGACGAGCCGTGAGAAGATTCTCACGGCTTTTTCATTTGTAGATATGGCAGAAGAAAGATCAAAACTCACAAAGATCAGCACTGCGGTTAGGTATGCCTGCCTCGTAGTATGGCTTTGCGTGATCTTGGCAGGTGTCGGCTCGTTTCTCATGTATCCGCAGTCATTTACGGCGACGAATATAGCTGAATTTTTACAGCGTTTTCAGGGCTGGATATGGCTCGTTTACCTCGCGATGTCTGCTTTTCGCGGGTTTTCGCTGCTACCTAGCTCGCCGCTTGTAATTGCCGGAACGTTGCTTTTTCCAATACAGCCATTTGCGGTCTTAGGCGTGTCTATTATTGGCATATTGCTTTCGTCAAGCATGATCTATTTCTTTTCCGAATATCTCGGATTTGCCGAATATTTCGAAGGCCACAAACCCGAACTCACACACAAGCTCAAAGCCAAACTTGAACATCCGCTTGGCTTTATATTCGTTGCATTATGGGCGTTTTTCCCGCTCGTCCCGACCGATCTTGTTTGTTATCTCGCCGGCACGACAAAGATGAATTACTGGAAATTTATCGCCGCAGTTTGTGTTGGCGAAATAGTACTCTGCTCGATCTATATCTTCCTCGGCGGCAGCATAGTCGGACTTGTCCGTTGAGCTAAATGTAAAGATTTGCAATGACGCCGATTTTGATTGAGTTTGTATTCAAGCCGTAATAAACTGCCTTCAACCGGTATTTTAATTAAATCGAAATACAACCGCCGCGGCGGGAAATACGTCTTAAAAAATCATTAGGGAAATAATATGAACAATACTGATAAATGTGATCCAAAAGCGAATTGCACTAACCGCCGTGAGTTTTTGGTCAAGGCTGGTTTAATTGCTGGCGGTTTGGTGCTGACTCTTTCCGCACCTTCTTTCGCGTTGGCGACGCCTTTCGCAGACGTAGTAGTCCCGATCGACGACAAAAGCCCTCTGAACACCGTCGGTGGTTCGTCGATCGTTGATTCCACTGCCGGCAAGATCATCATCGTCAGGACCGGTGACACTACGTTTGTCGCATTTTCAGCAAAATGCACGCACAAAGGATTTACCCTTGACTATGACGCTGCCCATAAGCAGTTTTCGTGTTCTAAACACGGTTCGGCATTTGACGGGGCTACAGGCTCAGTCACCCACGGCCCGGCGGCAGATAACCTAAAGTCGTATGCGGCTAAGGGCACAGCTAAATCAGTAACCGTCACTGTAGGTTCGTAAAACTTAATTTCACTTCGTGACCCGCGTGATCGCATTTAACTA
Source organism: Pyrinomonadaceae bacterium (assembly GCA_046594975.1). Taxonomy (GTDB): domain Bacteria; phylum Acidobacteriota; class Blastocatellia; order Pyrinomonadales; family Pyrinomonadaceae; genus OLB17. Next base: position 1,926 of record JBKJRA010000309.1, read on the forward strand.
GCGATGGCGCGGGCTTTATATTGTAGATTCGAGTCGAGGTCGGCTATCATATGACATCCGTCACTGCTTTGGTAAAGGCAAGATAATATTCTGCTATTTGTCTCACAGAGATAGATTGATTAAGATTCTGTAAGCTCTAAGTTTTACTTCGCACGTCAGCTATCGTAATCACATTTTCTTATGACAACGATCGGGATCCCCAAAGAGATACATCCGGGCGAAAAACGCGTCGCGGCGACTCCGCAGACGATACTTAAACTAAAAAAGCTCGGCTTTGATGTGCATGTCGAGTCTCACGCGGGTCACGGTATCAATTGCATCGACAGCGAATTTCGCGAGGCTGGTGCAACGGTAATTGATGACACAAAAGAGCTGTGGGCGACATCTGATGTCATCCTCAAGGTGCGTCCGCCGGAGGATAACAAGGATCTGGGTGTCCACGAAGCCGAATTGCTGAAAGAAGGCAGTTGGCTCATCGGCTTTATCTGGCCTGCACAGAACCGCGAAGTCCTCGATCTCTTAGCAAAACGAAACGCGACCGTGTTTGGAATGGACTGCATTCCGCGTATCACGCGTGCTCAGAAAATGGACACGCTCTCGGCAATGGCGAACATAGCTGGTTATCGAGCCATTATCGAGGCGGCAAACAATTTCCCCAGATTTTTCGGTGGACAGATCACTGCCGCAGGCCGTATCGACCCTGCAAAGGTCATGGTTATCGGCGCGGGCGTTGCGGGGCTTTCTGCAATTGGAGCGGCACGTTCACTCGGGGCTATTGTCAAAGCGTTTGACCCGCGTTCGGCGACGAAAGATCAGGTCGCGTCGATGGGAGCCGAGTTTCTCGAGCTCGACGTCAAAGAAGAAGGCGAGGGTAAGGGCGGCTATGCCAAGCAGATGTCCGACAACTTTCTCAAGGCCGAGATGGCACTGTTTGCGGCACAAGCGATGGTCGTCGACATCATCGTCACGACCGCTCTGATCCCCGGCAAGCCCGCACCAAAATTGATCACGCAAGGCATGGTTGAATCGATGAAACCCGGCTCGGTGATCGTCGATCTCGCCTCCGAACAAGGCGGCAACTGTGCCTTAACCGTTCCCGGCAAACTAGTCCATCACAAAGGTGTTACCATCGTCGGCTACACCGATATGCCGTCGCGAATGGCGAGCATGTCGAGCCAGCTATACGGTTCGACGATCGTCGCCCTGCTCGGCGATCTGATGAATGAAGAGGAAGGATTGCACGTCGATCTCGACGACGAGGTCATTCGCGGAGCGATCGTCCTGCACGAAGGCCAAATGCTCTGGCCCGCACCTGCTCCGCCGACACCGGCGGCTCCGCCTGAACCCGGAGTTCCGACAAAAAGCTCAGCGAGCGTCGCAGCCGTGGCAAAACCCGCGAACGGACACGGACACGACACCGGAAACGGCGTCAGCCCTGTTGTTCTCGCCGTCGTCGGACTCGTCATGCTCGGCA
>JBKJRA010000035.1:0-5680 GCA_046594975.1 Pyrinomonadaceae bacterium
AACCTCAGCGAGTCTGAGACGTTCTAATTAGTAATGATTGATGATCTTTTAGGAAAAATTGTAGCTGAAAAATACCGTATCGAGTCTCTACTGCGTGACAGCGACCTCGGCGGGATATACCGTGCATTTCATGTCGCGATGGACAAACCGGTGACGGTCAAGGTGCTGTCGCCTGCCGTCGCCATCGACGAGCGTTATGTCGATAAGTTTTTGGCTGAGGCAAAAACGGCGGCTGCGGTCTCTCACCCTAATCTGTTAAACGTCACCGATTTCGGTACGGATAACCGCAATATAACCTACATCGTTTACGAAGGTGCAGACGGCGAGACTCTCAAAGAGTTAATGAAGCGTGACGGTGCGTTACCGGTCGGCCAGGCTCTCAGCATCGCAAAACAAGTCGCTTTCGGACTAGCCGCCGCACATGCCAAGGGCCTGACACATGGCGGCCTCAACCCCGACAAGATATTATTCTCAAAAGACGAGCAAACCGAGAGCGTTAAAGTTTTTGACCTTGGGACGCAATCCATTGCACGCACGCCGAAAGCTGATCTCGCGTATCTCGCCCCTGAGCAATACAAAGACACGACTGCCAATGATGAGCGGTCAGACATCTATTCAGTCGGCGTTATTTTGTATGAAATGCTCGCGGGACAATTGCCCTTCACAGGACAAACGACAGGCGAGTTAAAAGGTAAGCACGAGCAAGAGCCGCCCGCACCTCTTGTCTCGTTTCGCAGCGATCTGCCGACTGATCTGGAACCGATGATCCTCAGCGCACTTGCCGCTGATCCTGAACGTCGCTATCAAAAAATGGAATCGTTTGCCGAGGATCTGCAGATGCTTTCGGGCGGAGCCGCAGTTCAGCCAAAAGCCGCAGCTGCGGTTGCAACCGGAAAGAGAAACATCTGGCAGACGGCCTTTATTGTGATGGTCGGGGTATTTCTGCTCGGAGCCGCGCTGATCTATTTCACGTCCGTCCGCAAGACCGACCCAACCTTGCAGACGCAGGTCGATCCTGACAGCCTGCCGGTTCAACCGATAGGCCCGGCAACCGGTGCCCAAGAGGAGAGCCTTGCAAAACTGCCCGAGATGACCGACGCCGAGATGATGGCAGCTCAGGCCGGCACGATGGACGCACCTCCGGGCACGCTGCCGGGCGGTGACGGATATAATGCGTGGGCAAGTGGAAATGGTGCCCCACCGATCGGAGCCCCACAACCGGGTGCTCCGGCGACAGGGCTACCTCAACCATACCAACCGCCAGGCGGACAGACCGTAACGATCGACCCTAACGGCGGTAGCCAGTTTATGCCGCAAGAAGGCGGCGTGATATTGGTCCCAGTTCCTAAGGACGCCAACACCGCTCCTAAAGCAACACCAACACCCAAAGCTACGGCCGGCAATACGGCTGTTCAGCCCGCTGCAACGCCGAAGCCGATGGCGACGCCAGTGCCAAAGACCAAGCCTGTACAGCCCGGCACCAAGCCGAGCGGCAAGCCAAAAGATTCCGAATTGTAGTTAAAAGTTTATCGGGGCACTTCGACAGTTTTGAGGATGTCGGAGATAACTGCGTCGGCAGTTGCGCCGTCGAGTTCGGCCTCGGCTCGCAGTGCGAGGCGGTGACGCAAAACGGGCATCGCGACATCGCGAATATCATCTGGCGTTGGGAAATCGCGTCCACGGATCGCCGCCAAAGCCTTTGAACACAATAATAACGCAACTGACGCACGCGGACTAGCTCCGTATAATATCGTCGGATGACTGCGTGTACGGCGGACTATTTCGACGACATATTTCTGCACGCCCAGCTCCATACGCATCGCTCTAACCTCGGCCCGGCATCGCTGAATAGCCGTCGCGTCAGGCAGAGGATTGATCTGAACCTGCTCCAAATGCCGCGCGTTAAATCCGGCGTCCCAACGCATAACGATCTCTTCTTCGTCGGCCTGTTCAGGGTAATCGATCAATATCTTCATCAAAAACCGGTCTAGCTGCGCCTCGGGCAGCGGATAAGTGCCCTCGTATTCGATAGGGTTTTCGGTCGCAAGCACTGTGAAAAGCGGTGACAGCGGATAGCGTTCGCCATCGATGGTCGTCTGACGTTCTTCCATCGCTTCGAGCAAAGCAGCCTGGGTTTTCGGCGGAGTGCGGTTGATCTCGTCCGCGAGCAGTATGTCGGTGAATATCGGTCCTTGCCGCAAGCTAAACTCCGAGGTTTGCATATTAAATACATTTGTTCCCGTGATGTCCGAAGGCATCAGGTCGGGCGTAAACTGGATTCGCGAAAACCCCGCGCCGATGATATGAGCGAGCGTCTTAACGGTCAGTGTTTTGGCCGTGCCGGGAACGCCTTCGATGAGAGCGTGACCCTCCGCCAAAACCGTGACGAGGATCTGTTCGATAGCGTCGTCCTGCCCGACGATCGTCTTGCGAAGCTCGTTAAGAATATGTGCAACTGTTGTAGGTGTGTAATTTAGCATCGTTAGCTTATCGACGATTATACCCAAAAAATAATTCTAACAGGATGGACATGATAAACAGGATTTGAAAACAAGGTATTAAACATAATATTCTCTATCCTAAATCTCCTGTCTATCCTGTTAAATAATTTCCTATACAAAGTCATAGAGTGTTTTTAGAGCAAGGAGAAGCACGGTCGTCAGAAATATCCGCCGCAACCAGAGGTCGTTCAATTTTGTCACAAAATGAGCCCCGGCGTATGCTCCGACGAACATTGTAATTCCAAGTATAAGGCCTAGTTTGTAATCCACTAAACCTTGCCACATAAAGACGATAGTGGCAATTGTGGACGAAAATACGTTTATCAGCTTTGTCGATGCGACTGCCTCGCCGTAACGCATTCCATAGATTCCGACCATTACAGCCGTCAGTATCGTCACATAACCGCCGCTAAAAAGCCCGCCGTAAATGCCGAGCAAAAACGTCAGTACAAACGTGATCGGCACGGCGTAAGCCGACGGTTTAATGTCGTCAGCGACACCCGCGTTATGTCTCAGCAAAGTAAATATCACGACCGAGATCATCGCGACCGAGACGATCAGCTTGATGCTCTGATTGCTGATTAAACCGACCAGCAATGCACCAAGTGCGGAGCCGATGATCGTCAGAATAATAAACGGCGTGAGCTTTCGGACTTCGATCTTACGCTGCCGCAAAAACGGTATCGTAGCACCGACGGACATAAACACAAGCCCGAACATATTTGTCGCGACCGCGACCCGCGGTTCGACACCAAATTGAAACATCACCGGCACCGCGATCAGCGAATTGCTCCCCGTGACTACGCCGACGACGCTCGTCAAAAAGAACACGATCACCAAAATTATCAGAGCGTAAAGTGCCATCCGTTAGATCTTTTTGATCGCGGCCCGTTTGATGCCAAGCTTAATTTCTAATTCACGCAATTGCCCCGTCAACTCGACGACCTCTCTTTTATTGGTCGGATCACCGCGAATTATCTCTTCGCATTTGAACAAAGTAGTTTCTGTCTTGTCGAGATCGAGCCCGGTGCGTTCGGCTATGGCTTTGGCGATCTCGCGGGAGTTAGCCTTTAGGCCATCAAGCCCGAGCAGACGTGTCACGCGTCGGCGAAAGTCAGTGTAGATATTCTCAATAGCGAGGTCAAACGCCTTTGTTCTCTGCTGTAGTTCAGCCATCGCAGCGACGTATTCCAGCTTTGAAAGGCGGTCGGGTTCGGGTTCCGGCACAGCACGCGCAAATCGTCGGCTCTGCGAAAAGAAAATAAAACCGATAAGAGCAACGGCTTGAACAAATATCGCGACGACAGGAGTCCCGGCAAAAAATTGTAGAAACCGGTTGTTGTCAGCTCCGTAACCCTGGTGATATTCGTCAAACGCAATGATGCCGTCACCCGCCGAGACCATATTTATCGCGAGCTTTGCATTATCGACCAGGCCAACGCCGCCATTCGACACCATAAATGGATCGGCTAAAAATACGATCCGACCTGCTCCGTAGGGTGCGTCGATCAACAATGCAGCGTTACCCGACTCGACATGTACGGTCGGCGCACTATCACTCGGAGCAACGACTGATTCGACCAGCTTTTTCGCACGCGGCGGAGGCGACCGATTCTCATCGTTAGCACTTACGCTGTCGGCCATTTCAAAAGTAATGCCGGACGCAAATTGTGATGGCTGGACGGCGTTAATACCGCTCGTAAACACGGTCGGCTGCACGGGTTTAGCAGCAGCCATGGTGCCGATCATTTGCTTTTGAACAGACGGATCAGTGTCCATGATCGCAAACGATTCTTTATTTTCAAACGCGATCTTCCATGCCGTCGAAGTCCTTATAAGCTCCTCGGGCGGAGCACGATCGATCAATACCAGCCGTCCGCCAGTTGAAACCCATTGAAGCAATTCGGTGGATTCGGCAGGTGTGAATTCGCGTCTTACCGGCCCGACGATCACAAATACTGCGGGCGTGTTCTTCTTAGCCGTGAGCAGAGCGGCGGGCGGTTCGAGCCAGCGTTCAGCCTTGCGGCCTGTCTCATACAACAATGTAAAAAACGCCTGTGTGCCGGTCGCACCTACATTGTAGCTAGAGCGATTTGGCGTGACCTCGTTGTCCGGGGTCTTCTCTTTCTGAACATAAGACGCAGCATTAAGGCCGGCCAAGATGGCGACCAGTAGGATCAGAAATAGAAATATGAACAGCTTTTGCTTCACTTTTTATACGTCCGCTATAGTCTGTCTGTACCGTGCACGGAAATCTTCCCAGTCCTGAGTCTCGGCAGGCCTCAGGCCATACCAGTTGCGTTCAAAATTCGTCGTAAGTCCCGACATATTTTCGAACAGATCTGTGCGTTTGCGGACGTCACGCAAATAGTCTCGATTGGTTTTGTGCCGTGCGAGACCGATGACTTTGCGGTCGCTCAATTCGCACAATAGTGCGATGTAGCCCTTTCGGATCGCCCCACGCAGATTGCCCTCGCGGGCGAGCCGCTCGGCTTCGCTGAAAAGATCATCTGCAGATTCGTCCGCCGAAATGCGTTCGCCAAGTATCACGCGGTCCTTTTTATCTTTCTTTGTGTTAAGCCCGAATTTACGTGCAAAAAACGGAGCAAATTTGTAGATCAAAAACCCCACCAGTCCGATTATGACAGCAAATATCACTACCTGAATTATGGTCTGCATCGAGCCGACACCCGAAGGAGCATTAGGCATAATCGCAGGACGCGGAAACACACGTTCGAGCCATTCTTGGAATTCGCGAAGCCATTTCTGAAACAGGCTTTCTTCTTTTACCTCTGCTTTTTGATACTCCTCGCGTTTAAGTATCTCGGCGAGTTTTCTCTTATCTTCGTCTTTGCTATGGCCTGAGACAGTCGCCGCCCGCAGTTCATCGGTCGCTTTTAAGACAGCTTCAAGCCGCTCGTTGAGACCAGTGATTATCACGGCCCTTTTTGTTGAATTGGGCTCGTCCTGAAATGCCTGTAACCCTTGAGATATCCAACGATTGTCAGTTTCAACCGAGCCGCCCGGCGAATCGATCTTTTCAGTGTCCGGTAACACCTGGAGCAATTTCCCGATCGTCGCATTTTCGCTAGCGACATCACGCGATCCCGTTTCAGACTCCGCAACAAACGCGAGCAGCTCGCTGACGTGTTTCTTGGCAATACCGATACGATCCTGAT
>JBKJRA010000313.1:0-4114 GCA_046594975.1 Pyrinomonadaceae bacterium
TGCTATTGGTCGAAAGATCGATAGCAATATTTCCGGCTCGACATACAATCATCAATTCCTGAATTTGGAATTGATGATTGTATGTCGAGCCGGAAATATTGCTATTGGTCGAAAGATCGATACGCGAATAGCCGAGGTTGGCGTTGTCGGGTAGCGTGAATTTGAAATCGAATGCACCAAGTGCGTTGAGATTTCCGGTTCCTCTGGCGATCTCGTTGTTGCGTGCGTCTTTGACCGAATACGTCAGGCCGTGTGCCGCATCGCCGAGAGCCTCGATATCACCGAGCTTTCCGGCAGTGATCTTGCGGATATAGCCCTTGACGGCTACTTCCTCTTTCGGCTTATACATTTTGCGGTCATCGAAAACGAACCACCGCAGCGAATCGATCTCGGTTTTCTTATACCAATTGCCATTATCTTGCCAATAATACTCTGTATTTTCAGGGAGAAATGCGACATCTTTACCGCGTTTGGCGATCAGTAGATTCGGGCCCTTTTGAGAAATATTATCGGGCAAAGGCAATCGCAAAATGCCGTTTTCGCCGGTTCGATTTGTCTGGGCTTCGGCGATAGACTCGGTTGTGGAAGTCGTGCCGTCAGTGTCGATCGACTCGCTACCGGCATTAGGACCGCGTGAGTTGGTCAGCCAATCCCATAGCTGTGCGAGATAGCCTTTTTCTTCGCCCGCATTTGACGGCTGTTCGCTAACAGCTTTGCCGTTCGGATAGATCGAGAGCTCGACACCAGAGAGCGGTTTGCCAGTCTTCATCTCCGTGACAAACCCGATAAGCTCCGTATTATCAACAAATGCATCTAATCCGATCTGTGTGGATTGAAGCCATGTAAATATCCGCGTCCGATCGTATTTGTCTTTGTGAACGGTCGGCTCGATATCGACGATCACGTTGCCGTAGCCGCCGTTGAGTGCTTTCGCGATATCGACCCGCGTTTCAACCATCTCATCCTGTTTAGTTGCTATTGAAACAACGTCATCGTAAACAAGTCGTCCAGGTATCGGCGGACGTTTGCCGTCATCGTAATTCAAATGCCTGACGTAATCTTGGAACTGACGCCAGTCTTTTGGCTCAACAGCGTAAAGCTTTACTTTGACGGCGTTGTGATTTGTCGAATAGATCGAAAATGTCGGCTTTGCAGTCGGGTCAAGCACGGTCATAAAACCGCCTTGTGCATATAAGCTCTGCTCGGCCATTCCAACCTTTATCGTCGCGGTCGCAGGCTGCCCTAATGACTGCCCAAAGGTATCTGAGATCAAAGGATCAATCGTAACCTTATAAGTCGTTCTTCCCTTTTTGTAGCCCTCGATGTAAACGTAATTTCCCGAAGGATAGATTTTGAGCCCTTCGACCTTAGGCTCGATCTTGAACATTTCCTTGGAAAATTTTTCCGCATCTATTGAGTTGTTAAATTCCAGATACCATGACTCAAATGGTGAGCAATTCTTATTTTCACGCCAACCACAATAACCGGCAGAAAACTGCAAAGGGCTAAATGTCTGAAAGCTGTAACTCTGCGGGGTTAAGGTCGTCAAAGGCCCTTCAGCTGACGGAGTTCCCTTGCCGACCGTTACCGTGATCGCCGATGCCGCCGGCAAAGCATTATTCTCTAACCCGTCCGAATTTACAGCGCGAAAAGCCAGCCAGCGTTTTGGCTGTGCGGCTTTCGAATAATAAGAAATGCTCGAATCTTTATCGATCTCAGCTTGCGTCGCAAGTCTTATTTTCAAAGGTCTGCCTTGCCCTGTAACCGTGATCAATCTCAACACTGCTTCAGGATTGATCTCCTGATCGAAAGAGATATACATCAGCGCATCGCGGTGGACGATCTGATTTTGCGGGATCATCGTCTCGACCTTTGGCGGCGGAGTAGTGAATGTCCACACGACGTCTTTTTGCAAAGCTTGGCCATTCGCCGACTTTGTACCAGCAGGAACGCGGGCCGTGAATTTCGTCGCCATCGGGAAACGCTTCGTCGTATCAAACATAAGAGTCTTTGTCCCGAGCCATCGCCAGCGACCCTCGACCTGCGGCGTCAGTTCGACCGGTGCATATTTCGCAGCATCTTCCTGAGACGAAACGGCAACCATCGGCTCTGAAAATGTCACACTAAGGTCTGGGGCTAAAGGTATCTCACCTTCCGGTGAATACCGAATAACTTGCAGTGTCTGTCCGCTCTGATCGACATTCGGGGGCTGGCTCATCTCGTCGGACGGAAATTTAACAGGGATCTTGTTCCCGGTTTTGGGCGAAGGTAGCGAGCCGTTACGCTTAGCAAAGTCAGTCTGATCGGTCGCCTCGGGTTTTATTTCAGGTATTCGTTTTAATAGGCCGTTGGCATCGCCTTCGGTCAGCGGATCTGTCGCAGCAAGCTGCTGCTTGTCACGCTTTTCGGCACCCTCGATGCCTTCGCTCAGGCGAAACTTCAAGCCCGGCGGGACATCTTTCATCTTTTGCTCCATAGCTCTGCCAATTATCTGTGCATTCACAGGCACAGCAATTTGCGAGATAAAACTGATATTAATGGTTAACAACAAAAATCCTGAAATCGCTTTTCTCATGGTGTTTTTCGATCCGTTTTATTCTATGCGAAGCCGAAGGAAAGTTCTGTGGTCAATAATACTTCAAGCTGTCGCTGGTTACTAAATCTTTCGATGCACGAAGCATCTCATACGGTTTCTGAACGGATGAAACACAGATTTCTTGCAGATTAACAATTCTGATGTCCGACCTTGGCCAATTCACTCTTCAATAATTTATTTTTCCTGTTATACTGATTGCGGAAAATGCAACTTTGCCAGTCGTGATGTCGTAAGTGATTAGGTCAATAGTTGTTTATATACAATTTTTGAGGAGCACGTAGATAAAATGGGAATGTGGGCGAGACTGAAAAGAGTTTTTTTTGCGAGTACTGGAGCGGCACTAGATAAGATTGAAAATCCCGAACTGGTGTTGCAGCAGACGATCCGCGATATGCGTGACCGAGTGCCGGAATTGAACAATTCTGTTGCACAGGTGATGGCGACCGAACGCCTATTGTTAAAGCAGAAAGAAAACCTTTCAACTCAGGTCGTGGATCTTGATTCTAAGATCAAAGCATCGGTAAAGATGGGTCGCGACGATATTGCGACAGCATATATCGGTCAGTTGCAGCAAGCTCAAATCGATCTTGAAAGAACGGGAGCTCAAGCCGATCAGGCTCAACTTTCTTCAAAGCAGGCTCTCAAGGCCCGCGACAACTACGTTCTCAATATGAAAAAGCGCACTGCCGAGGCGATGCAGCTTATCAGTGCCGCCAAGCAAGCGAAACTGCAAGAGCAGCTAGCTCAGACGATGGACACGTTCAATATCGGTGACGATTCCTCCACGTTCAGCGAAATGCGTGAAAAGATCGATCGCCGTGTCGCCGCCGCCGAAGCGAAGCTACAGCTGGGCTCCTCAACCGTCGATGCCCAAATGCAGGACATCGAACGCGAGGCGATGGACATCCAGCTCCAGGACAAACTGCTCGAATACAAATCGCAGATGGGTATGCTCGGAGCTGGAACGCCTGAAAGCAAGCAGATCGGCGGAGCAAAAGACGATACCGTTTTAGACGTTGCCAACGACACGGGCCATTCGAACTAGGAGTAATAACGAACGCACGATGCAAAAAAGCATCCAGTTAGTTTGTATGGCTGATATAGCAAAATACCGGCAAGACATCGATAGATTTAATTCGAGTTACGCCAAAGCCGCGATCAAGGAACCGATAAATTTCTGGGGCCTTGCTGGTTTTGCCGTGGCCGCCGCATACACGGGCAGCGTCATCCCATTGCTCATCGCACTAATATGCGAAGCCATATATATGATCGTTGTGCCAATTTTGCCAGCATATCGTCAAATAGTTAACACACGTGAAAAGCAGCGTTTGCTAAAGGCTCACGTTGCGGGTCGCGAAGCCTTGATCAAATCATTTACTCCCCGCGAACGCGAGGCCGTCGAATATCTGCGATGGCTCAAAGACAAGATACAAGACAACTATCATAAGTTCACAGGTGCGGGGAAACTTCCTTCTAATCTAAAGGCTCTCGATCAACGTTGGGAAGATTTTGTCGATC
>JBKJRA010000350.1:0-3404 GCA_046594975.1 Pyrinomonadaceae bacterium
TGTCGGGTCCTGAGCTAAAATAGCGTCCAAGATCGCATCCGAAATGTGATCAGCGATTTTATCCGGGTGGCCCTCCGTGACCGACTCCGATGTAAATAAAAAATTTCCGTTACTCAATTGTTTCGTAACTCCTTATATGAGGTTGTCAAATTCAAAATCTTAAGATAATAACAAAACCATAATAATAGCGTTTTTACGGGGAAGTGTCAAAAGCCATACTTAATGTATGGATTCAGCGGTCAGAAGATATTTTCTGCGTCTGATAATAGAGATTATGTAAGAGAGACGTTCCACGATCTTGGTTGGCGTCCCTGAGTGAGCTTGCGTCCCTGAAATGTCGGTAGTGTGTAAGGAAAGTCTTACAACCTTTATTCCATCACGTCTCAATAGAGATCATGTAAAATATATTTTCGCGATCCCGATTATGCGTCCCTAACTAAATTTGCGTCCCAGAAACTCCGTCGTATTTCACCGGTCAAATTAAACACTAAGACAGTGTTGCATATATGCAACACAATGTCAAGTCTTTTTTAGGCTGGAAACCACTGATAATTAACCAATAAGCTCCGGCCAGTCGTCGGTTGGCGTGATTCCTTCGTCGGACGGCTCATTGTTAGGGGTCGCTGAGGCCGAGAGGTCAATAACTTTTTGCTCGACGTATATAGGGCAGTCGAGCCGGAGAGCGAGTGCGATGGCATCCGACGGCCGCGCATCAAGCGAAACCGATTCGTCATTTTGATCCGTTAGTTGAATTCGCGCATAGAAAGTATTTTCCGACAGATCAGTAATGACAACACTAGAGGCCGACAAACGGCATTCAATAATGACGTTTCGCAATAGATCATGTGTCATTGGGCGCTGAGGGACGACCTTTTCGATCTCGAGGGCTATGGCATTGGCCTCAAACGCTCCAACCCATATAGGCAGTACGGTTTCCGACTCGACGCCCTTAAGCACTACGATAGGTGTATTGGTATTCGGGTCCATTATTAATGCACCGATCTTTACTTCGATCAGGTCTTGGTCTTTATCCATTTGAATCTACTGAACCTCGCCAAATAGCGAATTTGTCTTTATCTCAGTTATTTTAACATCAATGACCTTGCCGAGCAGGTCTTTTGCCCCATTGAAGTTAACTATCTTATGACAGGCCGAATGGCCGGTGAGTCCGGACTCGTTGCGGCTTGAAATGGCCTCGGGTAGTACTTTAAGCACTTTATTAACGTACCTTTGTAAACGATTGTTCTGTATGCGTTTCTGAGTTCGTTCAAGCTCCATGAAGCGTAAAGTCTTTTCTACTTCTGGAACATCATCGACCATCTCGAAAGCAGGCGTTCCGGGTCGCGGCGAATATTTGAATATGTATGCCATATCAAAACCGCAATACTCGACCATTTTTATCGAATTCTGGAAATCGGCCCCGGTCTCGCCCGGAAAGCCGACTATTATATCCGTAGTCAAGGCTATATCACGATGCGATGATCTGAGACGGTCGATCTTTTCGAAGTATTTTTCGATCGTGTGGCCGCGTTTCATACGTTTAAGTACGCGGCTGCTGCCAGATTGGACCGGTAAATGCACCCAATTACAGAGGTTTTCGTGTTCTTCGATAGCATCGACGATGTCGGAGCGAAAATCGCGGGGAAATGAGGTGTTAAATTTTATTCGTTCGATGCCTGTTGCGGCGACTGCCCGCAGGAGTTTTGAGAAGGCCGACTTCCCTGCAAAACCTTCAAGTCCTGAATTAGAGTCGGGATTGTAACTGTTGACATTCTGTCCTATTAAATGGACTTCCTTGACTCCTTTTTCTTTCAATTCAAGGACTTGGCTCACGATCTCGGTAGCTGTAAAGCTACGTTCCCTGCCGCGTGAAAAGGGGACGATGCAGTATGTGCAAAACTTGTTGCAGCCCTCGATTATCGGTAGAAATGCGACATACGGTGAATGACGGTGCGTATCTGCGACTGTCCAATCGTAATTGTCCTCGCGTTCACCAACATCTGCGATAGTTTTGCCGGTTCGCATTGTTTCGTTGATCGCGGCTGAAACACGGCCTACGGCACGGGTTCCGAGGACGAAATCGACGCCTTTGATCTTGTCGAAGAGCGTTTCTCCCTCTAATTGAGCGACGCAGCCCATAATTCCGATGACCGGTTTATCGCGCTTTGCTTTGCGGATCCGCCCGACGCGTGAATACAATTTGTGCTCGGCTTTCTCGCGAACGGAGCAGGTATTGAGTATGATAATATCAGCAGAATTTTCGTCAGGTGTGATCTGAAAACCGTCGCGAGCGAGCGTGGTCGAGACGCGTTCCGAATCGGATACGTTCATCTGACAACCCCATGTTTCGACGAAAACTTTTTTCATAAATGCCGCAAGATAACGAGCAAAAATCACCGAAAACACAAGACTTCTGCCACCTGCACCTGCATTCAGATTATAGCCTGTTGCAAAGCACAATCCAACTCAAGCCCCTCGCCGCCCGGCTGACAGAGCTTGAGATGAAGGCTTGCGCAGTCACTGATTACGGCAATATGTATGGGGCGGTATCGTTTTTCAACACGATGAAATACGCCGGGCTCAAGCCGATAGTCGGTTACGAGGCGTATCTCAAATTTGACAGCCGTTTTGAGAAAACTACGGCGATCGGTGCTGGTGAAAGGGCGTATTACAACACGATCTTGCTGGCCCGAAACCACGAGGGCTATATGAACCTCGTTCATCTCGCGTCAAAAGCATTTACCGAAGGTTTTTACTACAAACCGCGTATCGATATCGAGCTTTTGGCTGAGTACAGCAAAGGGTTGATCGGGCTTTCAGGCGGAATGAACGGCTCCGTCGGTCATTTTCTGACGACGGGAAACGAGGAAAAAGCTCTTGAAAATGCTAAAACGCTCGAAGAAGTGCTTGGCAAAGGAAATTTCTTTCTCGAGATACAGGATCATAGTGAAGAGTATGGAAAAAAGCTGATAACCGACACCGTAGAACTCTCAAAACGAAGCGGAATACCCATCGTCGCGACAAATGACGTTCATTATCTTCACAAAGATGATGCTCGGGCGCATCAGTTGCTGATGTGTATTGGTGAAGGCCGGACTATCAGCGACACATCGCGAGCAGTCGCCGACAAAGCAATAAATTATCTGCGGTCGGCTGATGAAATGTGGGATGTTTTTGGCGCGGAGCTGCCGGAATCGCTAACTAATACGCTTGAGATCGCCGATATGTGTGATCTCGTGATCCCGCAAGGTGACGATGTGCGGCAATTGCCGAGCTTCCCTATTCCTATCGCAGGAGCGACTGAGGCCGATTATTTCGAACAGGTCCTGAAAGACGGTTTTGCCGAGCGTCTAAAAGAAGAATGGGAGCCGCGAATCGCCAACGGCTCACTGCTGCATACCATT
>JBKJRA010000041.1:0-2895 GCA_046594975.1 Pyrinomonadaceae bacterium
GTAGATGCGATCGCAGCATTTGTCGGCGAAAAAGGGAAGCTAGTCGTCGTCACGCGCGGCCGTGAGGACAATGTTGAACCCGACGTTTTACCGTGGCCGATGTCACGCCGCGACCTCTCGCGATTTGAGGAAAATGGTTTGCAACAAACAGATTTTGTTATGATGCCGCCTGTCGAGGAAGACGAACCTCCAAGGTTTGTAATAGAATACGCAAGAGCATAAATGTAGGTATGAATTTCAAGCAGTTTTATCTCGGATGTCTGTCGCATGCGTCGTACTATCTCGGTTCTGACAGCGAGGCCGCGATCATCGATCCGCAGCGTGATGTGCAGCAATACATCGACGAAGCTGCGGCTAATGGCCAGCGGATCAAATACGTTATCGAGACACATTCACACGCAGATTTTGTCAGCGGACATCTTGAGCTTGCGGGTAAAACCGGTGCCGAGATCATTTACGGACAGCGCGCTGCGACTCAGTTTCCAACTCACAAAGTTTCCGATGGCGATGAGCTAAGTGTGGGTGCAATTAGATTAAGATTTCTCGAAACGCCCGGCCACACGCCTGAGGGCATCACGATCATTGCAGAGGAAAGTGGTGAACCGCTAAAAATGTTTACCGGCGACACACTCTTTATCGGCGATGTCGGACGCCCGGATCTGATCGGTTCTAAAGGCTTTACCGCTGCGGAGATGGGCGGGATGCTTTATGATTCGCTGCACAATAATATCCTCGACTATCCGGATGATACTGAGGTCTATCCGGCGCACGGCGCGGGTTCGCTCTGCGGCAAATCTTTGTCAAAAGAGACTTGGTCAACACTCGGCAATCAGCGGCAATTCAACTACGCTCTCCAACCCATGTCGAAAGACGAATTCATCAAGATCGTCGCCTCCGACCAACCCGAAGTTCCGGCTTACTTCCTCAAAAGCGCCGCCAAAAATCTTGAGGGCTCGGCCGCGATAGCCGATCTGCCAAAGCCGCGTGCTTTATCGACCGAGGAAATTCTCGCATTCGACGGCGTCGTGATCGACGTGCGGCAAAATTTTGAGTACGGTGCGGGACACGTTCCAAATTCAATAAACATAGGCCTCGGCGGGCAATTTGCCTCGTGGACAGGAACGCTCATTACAATAGGCACACCGATCGCGCTCGCCGCGGATTCGCAAGAGCAGGTTGACGAAGCATTTATGCGTCTTGCACGAGTCGGCCACGAAACTGTGACGGGTTACATCTTGCTGGAAAATTACACGGGCGAGAAAAAAACTGTCGAGCAGATCTCGGTCCAAGAGGTCAATGAGCTGACGCAGACGGAGAAGTGCCTGCAATTCGTTGATGTCCGCCGGGCTGCCGAACACAATACCGGACACGCAACGCGAACCATTAGCATCCCGCTCGACAAACTTGGGACTGATTTCGACAGCCTCGATCCGGCGACGCCGACATACGTCATTTGCCAGGGCGGCTATCGTTCGAGCATCGGCACAAGCATATTGGAAAACGCCGGATTTACGAAGATATACAACGTCACCGGCGGCACGGCGGAATGGATCGCGTCCGAGTTTCCTATAGAAAAAACAGCTAGTAGCTGTCAGCTATAAGCTAACAGCTTTTTCGAATATAATTATCCGAATGTCAGAATCAACAGAAAAGTCAATAAAAACACGCATCGAGACCGATTCGATGGGCGAGATCGCGGTGGGGGTTACGGCGTATTGGGGAGCCCAGACGCAGCGGTCGCTGCTGCATTTCAACATCGGGCTCGACGTGATGCCGCGCGAGGTCATACGGGCGTTGGGCGTTTTGAAAAAGGCGGCGGCGATCGTCAATTATGATCTCGGCAAGCTGCCAAAAGATAAGCTCGACCTTATCGTCCAGGCGGCTGACGAAGTCATTGAAGGTAAGCTCGACGCGCATTTTCCGCTTCGTGTGTGGCAGACAGGCTCCGGCACGCAGACGAATATGAACGCCAACGAGGTCATTTCTAACCGGGCGATCGAGATCGCCGGCGGTGAGATGGGTTCTAAAACGCCTGTTCACCCCAATGACGACGTAAACAAATCGCAGTCGTCCAACGACACTTTCCCCACCGCGATGTATATCGCTGCCGCCGAACAGATGACGGCACTTATCCCGGAGGTTCAAAAGGTCCACGACGCTATCCATGCGAAAGCAATCGAATTCAAAGATGTTGTTAAGATCGGCCGCACGCATCTACAGGACGCGACGCCGATGACCGTCGGGCAGGAATTTGGCGGCTGGGCTTCGCTTGTTTCACGAGATATTGACCGTCTGAGAATGGTGATGCCGGGGCTTTTCGATCTCGCGATCGGCGGTACGGCGGTCGGCACGGGCCTCAACGCTCATCCAGAATTTGCCCAGCGTGCGTCCGACAAGATCGCTGAATTAACAGGATTGCCGTTCAAATCGCACCCCGACAAATTTGCCGCTCTCTCAGCTCACGACGAAGTCGTCTTCGCATCCGGCGGCCTCAAAACCCTCGCCGCGAGTCTGATGAAAATTGCTAACGACATCCGCTGGCTCGCATCGGGTCCGCGTTGCGGAATCGGCGAAATTTCGCTACCGGAAAACGAGCCGGGCTCGTCGATCATGCCCGGCAAGGTCAACCCTACCCAGAGCGAGGCGATGACGATGGTTTCGGTACAGGTTTTCGGCAACGACGCAGCGATCGGTTTTGCCGGCTCGCAGGGCAATTTCGAGCTAAACGTCTTCAAACCGGTGATGATCCACAATTTTCTGCATTCCGTGCGGCTTATCAAAGACGCGTGCCACGGCTTTGTCGATTACTGCATCAATGGCATCGAGCTTAATCGAGATCAGATCGAGCATTACTTGCAAAATTCCCTCATGCTCGTCACCGCCCTAAATCAACAT
>JBKJRA010000095.1:0-18737 GCA_046594975.1 Pyrinomonadaceae bacterium
TAACTCTATTATTCACAGCAATTGAGGTGTCACACGCGTAAGTTTTCACCGAAAGGAAATATTCTCAGCTTATATCTCGCTCTCGCCGCTTATTTTTTGAGATATAGACGTTCTCGCTACTGTCGATCTATTCACAGGCCGGAGGAATTGCTTTTTTGTCTGCCGGACGCAAAATGCCGTTTGCCAGAATTCGAGTTTCATTGCTATCCTTAACCTCGAAATAAGCATTTTAAATAACGGATATGGATGGAAAAGTTGCGGTAGTGACCGGGGCAAGTAGTGGTATAGGACGCGCGGCGGCAAAAATATTTGCCGACAAGGGCTTCACCGTGGTCGCTGTCGGGCGTAATGAAAAGGAACTGTCGGCCCTGAGCAAAACCGTCACGTCAAAAAAAGGCTTGATCAAGATACATCTTGCGGATGTGAACGAAATGTCGCAACTCGAACGTATCGTATCTGAGACTATACATAATTTCGGTCGTATCGATGTGCTTGTTAATTCGGCGGGCATTATAAAAAATGGGTCTGTCGAGACGACTACGCTCGACGATTGGGATAAGATGATGCACATCAATCTGCGTTCGGTGTTTATACTGACGCAAAAATGTGTGCCGTATCTTGCTGAAACAAAAGGGAATATCGTCAATGTCTCGAGCGTCGCAGGAACACGTTCGTTTCCAAATTTGCTCGCATACTGCGTCTCCAAAGCGGCGGTCGATCAGTTTACCAGATGCACGGCGTTAGAACTTGCACCGCAGGGAATTCGCGTAAATGCCGTAAATCCGGGCGTTGTGATCACGAGCCTTCACAAACGTGGCGGTATGGAAGATGATGCTTATGAGGCTTTCCTCACCCATTCGAAAACGACGCACCCGATTGGGCGTCCGGGCAAGCCTGAGGAAGTGGGCGATCTGATTTATTATTTAGCGTCGGACAAAGCTGGTTGGATAACCGGTGCGACGTATGAAATTGACGGCGGGCGAGGTCAGACCTGTGCAAGATAGTTTGTTAAATCGATGAGAGTTCAGTTGCTGCCTAGCACGATAGACGAAAACGGAAGGGCCTCAGCCCGTCAGCACATGCTGACTATCGTCATTGATGACTGCGTTGCGATAGACGCGGGATGCCTGGCTTTTTCGTGTTCGGACAAGCAGCGGGCTCAGGTTCGCGACATTATCCTGACCCACACGCACATGGATCATATCGCCGGATTGCCGATGTTTATCGACGATCTTTTTGCGACGCTGACCGAGTCTATAAAAATTCACGCGACCCGCGAGATGATCGACATTCTAGAACGCGACATCTTTAACTGGGCGATCTATCCGCGATTTTCGGAGCTTACAAATGACACGGGTCATGTTGTCGAATATAGCGAGTTTGAGCGTGGCTCTTCGCTCGACGTCGCTCATTTGAAGGTGCAGAGTATCGCTGTTAATCATGCTGTCTCGGCAAATGGTTACATAGTCTCCGACGGCAAAGTCTCAGTGGCGATAACCGGCGACACGGCAGAAACCGATGGTTTTTGGGTTGAGTGCAATAAGACCAGCGACCTTAAGGCAGTTTTGGTCGAATGTGCGTTTCCTGACGAGATGGCCGATCTGGCATCGGCTTCTCATCATCTTACGCCAAAAAGCCTCAAGTCTGAGCTTGCGAAATTTACGAATACGGACTGCCCGGTTTATGTTATAAATCTTAAGCCGATGTATCGCGACACTATTATCCGGCAGTTGAATGAAACCAAGATGCCTAATGTTGAGGTGCTCGAGGTCGGAAGGGTCTATGAGTATTAGTTTTATTTTTGTTTTTCGCGTAGAAAATTGACCGGCTCGAATGCTGTTTCGCGAAATTCGCCGGGAAAATCATGCAGCACAACACGGGCATTGGGCAAAACCGTCTTGATCCGAAATGTTCGCTCCTCTCTTGCTGCTCCCGGCATAATCTCAGCACGAAACGTAACATTCATCTCAGGCCTCGCCCATACAAAATCTGGTTTTACTCTCATTTTATTGATCTATTTCGGGGTCCTGTTTGTGCTTTACCTTTCGCTGCGAGGGGTGAATTTTTTCTTCGGGCTTTTCCTTGCCAAACTTTTGCGAAGGTGGTGCCGTCGGCTTTCTGATCGAATCAAAAACCGGACGCTCCTGCTCAGACTTTTTCTTTCGCCGCTTCATTTATTAAATTGTATCAAATCGTTGCAAGGCTGACAGATAAGTTAAAACCATTGACATTCTGGTTGAAAAGCCACAGTATTATTGCTCGTCGGGCTTTTCTCCCGATATTATAAAAATTATTGATGGCAAATTTAGGCGACAGGCGGGATATCTCATACCCGGAACGGCGTTCGAGTAACACGAACAGCCGTGTTCGGAGGCCTTTTTGGCTGCCTGCGTCAAACTATTATGTCCTTTCGGTCGCGATCACGGCGGCATTTTTCTTTTTGATGTGGGGCATCCTTAACGACAGCGGCGAAGCGACACCGTGGGTAACCGCCGGCATCAGCGCCAGTATTCTCTTGTGCGGGGCGGTTTTTTTTCGTGAAATAATTCTGAGACGTGCGAGAAACCGTTTTCTTCGCGAGCAGCGGCGGATGTACGATCGTGGCTTTACCGGTTATGCCAACACAGGCGACACACCCAGACAGAATAAACTCACCATCGAAAAAAATGTCGCTATACTGAGCGATATAAAGCAAAAGAGCGAGGCTGCGAGTGTTCTAAATAAACTTTCTGCCGGCCACCGCGAAGTTTTTGAACTTTGTGGCGAGTATCTGACTCTAAATGAAAGCGAGTTAAAGACAATTAGCGCAAGTTCGCCTCGATTTGAGCCTTTGCTCCGAGGGCGTGCGAAAGCAGCGAAATATCACCGCTTTCATATGCTCCGCTGGGCAGAGATCGAGTCGCGTGCATTGACAGGCGAGGCTAATACCCGCGTAAATACTGATGAAAAGGTCGAGGCGGCACAACACGCTCTTGCTGTGATCGAGTCCGCTCTCGGTTCATATCCTGCGGAGCCGACACTACTCGAATCGCACGATTTGGTGACCGAAATGATCGTCTCGATCAAGGTCGCATACTGGGTCGAAGAGGCTGAGCGTGCTGCATTTAAGGGTGATTATGCAGCGGCAAAAAGCCTCTATCGCGACGCTCTATTTTATTTAGCCCGCGACAATGTCTATACGGAAGAGCGGGAACAGGCGGCAGTCCTGATAACAGCCGAGATAGATAAGATACGAACTCTTGAGGTAGACGAATAGCTAAATTTTACATTTGTGTAACCTGTATAAATTATACGAAGATAAGAACTTATGATTTCCCAACGCTGCCCTAAATGTAAAAGTGATCGGATCCGGCGCGGCTATCGCCCTACTTCGATTTTCTATAAAGTATTTTTTCGTTACAATCTACTTTGCGATAAGTGTAATTGGGAATTTCGAGGATTTGCGGTTCCCGGAACCGTGAATACGAGATCAGGCGG
The DNA here is from genome assembly GCA_046594975.1 of Pyrinomonadaceae bacterium. Classification (GTDB taxonomy): domain Bacteria; phylum Acidobacteriota; class Blastocatellia; order Pyrinomonadales; family Pyrinomonadaceae; genus OLB17. The sequence goes on from JBKJRA010000095.1 coordinate 3,478, forward strand.
CAATAAGAAAAAGCAAACGAAACCGGTTGATAACCGTTCGTAGGCGTGAGGGAAATGTAATTGTGAGAGAAAACCTGCTAGTTTTGTGTTTTCTTTTTTTTGTCTACATACCTGCTTTCGGGCAAACAATTCCCAGCCCAATACCCATAACACCTCAAAAATCAGAAGAAGAGCTTGTCCATTTTGGTGACATTATTGATGTCGATGTCGTCGGTGGCTTCGAATATGACTGGCGCGGGACTCTCACGCCCGACGGCAATCTTGACGGACTCGACGCTTTTGATGGAGCTATATATGCACTTTGCCGTAACGAATCGCAGATATCAGTAGCTGTAGCCACGGCTTTGAGCAAAACGCTTCGAGATCCTAATGTCATCGTTAGGATTGTAGATCGTTCTAACCGTGCAGTAGTGCGGCTCGAAGGAGCAGTAAAGACGCCGTCGCGGTTCAAACTCCAACGCCGCGTTCAATTGCGTGAGCTGATCGTCATGGCGGGCGGATTTACTGACAATGTGAGTGGCGAGATCCGCGTCATGCGTCCGGGTAATTTGAGCTGTATTCAGCCGGAAAGCTCTGATAAAGGCTCAAATCTTCTGAAAGACAACGGTTTTCACACGTTCACCATCAAAATCAGTGACATTTTAAGAGGCGTTGCGTCGGCTAATATGCAGATATTGAGCGGGGATTCGATCGAAGTAGCTAAGGCCGAACCGATCTATGTGATAGGAGCTGTTAACAGCCCAAAACCAGTCAATATAAGGGCTGAGATCACAGTTTCGCGTGCCGTTGCGAGTGCCGGCGGGTTGGCAAAAGATGCGGACGGAGGGAGAGTTTCGATTTTTCGCCGCGAAGGCACAGAGACAAAAATTATTGAGACCGATCTCGCCAAGATAAAACGTGGGGAAGCAGTTGATGTTGTTCTCAAACCATTTGATATAATAGATGTTGCGTCTAAAGGCGGAGGAAAACGCAAGTATCCGCCCCTTGTCGCAAACAGCGAAAAGACAAATGGTGATAAGTGGGAATTGCCCTTACGGGTGATAGATTAATATATCCGTTTGTCGTTAAAAATATTAAAATAGATAGGTCGATGCAATTTGATCGACGCTTGGTCAAATAAAAATGTCAAAAACTAAAAAAGGAATAAGCCGGCGAATGATCGCACTATTAGGCATGCTCCTCGTTGGAATTATTATTGCCGTTCTGATCGGATACGAACAGATCTCTGTTTTGTATGTGCTTGTAACACTTGCACTTGTGGCTCTGCTGCTGATCGTCGGTTTTGCTGATCTCGAAGGTGTGGCTCGTATGGACGGCGAAGACGCTGGTTAATAGATTCATTGTCGGTATATGAAACTGCTTCGATCTTTCATCGCAACCTTTATAATGACTGCCTGCACGGCTAGTGCATTTGGCAGTACGGTGGCGGGTGTAACGATTAAGTCGGAGCTGCAACGTTTTCGTTGGAAAGAACGGGCGATCAAGATCGTCGTCTCGACCGCGCTGACCAAATCAAACTCCAATATAAACGACGACAGCGATGTCGTAGGAGCAATTCGTCGGAGTTTGCAGGCGTGGCAGGATGTCGCCAATATCGAGTTTCAGATCGAGAGTTCCGACAAGCTAAGCGTCAGCCCGTCGGGCTTTTCCGGTGACGGCGTGAGCCTTATTACAATAGGCGCTACACCTGAAAATATTTTGTTTTTTGCTAAAGACGCACAGTCTGTGTCTGCAAAAACGCGTGTGTTTTATAACCGCAAAGGATTTATAACCGAAGCCGACATTGTTCTAAACCCGTTTCAGCAATTTTCTACTGATGGCACCTACGGAACTTTTGATCTGCAATCCGCTGTAACGCACGAGGTTGGCCATTTGCTCGGGCTAAGGCATTCCGGCGTGTTGGGTTCGGCGATGTCTGAAAATATGGCAAAGAATTCGACGTTAAGTGCAGGGGAATTTGCACCGCGACCTTTGTCCGATAGCGACATCTCCTCGATCAGGGAACTTTACGGCGCTGACAATGAAACAGTAGATTGTTGTACGGCTATTACCGGTAAGCTGACTTTGCCATTTGGTAAGCCAGGCAAGAACCTCAAGGTTTGGGCCGAGGAAAGAGAGACCGGACGCGTAGTCGCCCAAGCCGACACAAGCAGTGACGGCAGTTTTCGCATGGGCGGCTTACCTAACGCTGATTATAAAGTTTTCTGGAAAACGAAGAGCGGCTCAATCGTTTCGTCGAGCGGCGAGCTTGGTTTCGTAGAGATCGGCAATGGTGAGTCCAAGCCCATAAATCAAAAGATCACACTCGACCCGACAAAGTTTGTGTTGGATTACGTCGGCGTTAACGGCCAGCTTGCCGATTCGGCGGTCAGGATCGAAGGCGGGCGCGAAGAGACGGTTTACATTGGCGGCAAGGATCTCAGCTCCAAAAACTTAAATATCGAGTTCGGCTCACCGTTCTTACATATTGTCCCCGCATCGATCACGGATCAAGATTTCGGAGCGGGAATTGCTGTTATCAGGTTTATTGTCGCGGCTGACGCAAATACTCCCCGTGGTGTTTATACGATCTTTGCTTCATCAAATGGCAGTTCAAAAGCGTCTTTGATCGGAGCCTTGAGAATCGAATAGCTTTTCTTTTTTTATACTTATTTAAAAATCAAATAACTCTTTTGGCGCGGGTTGCGTTTTTTCTTTCTGTGTGGATAATTGTGATGTTCACCTCCCGGTGAACAATAGATCACTTCCGTAAGGTTGTGGTCCGGTGGCGACGGTGTGGGAGACGGCGCCCCCGTTTTTTGTCTTTTTTTTTGAGACTTGACCTTATCGAGAATCAGCGTAAAATTTATTTGTTTCACAGGAAAATAAAATTAGATATTTTCCCGAGAGTGTATATTTTGCGAAATTATATTCAGACGTTTTATACAGTACCGCGTGTGTTTTAGTCACGGCGGTCTTTTGATTTTTAAAGGGCATGAAAACAAGCGAGCAAGGGCGATTCAAAAAATGGCTCTATAGCGGCAGCGTTTCCGAGATAGAGGGGCCAGCGGCACCTGAGGGGCGGCATCACAGTCACTCATGGTGGAAAGTGATGTGCCTGACGGGCGTAGATTATTTTTCAACACTCGGGTATCAGCCCGGTATCGCGTTTCTTGCTGCCGGAGCTTTGTCACCTATTGCAACGCTGATACTCGTACTCCTAACGCTTTTCGGAGCGCTTCCGATTTACAGCCGTGTCGCGAAGGAAAGTCCTCACGGGGAAGGCTCGATCGCGATGCTCGAAGCACTGCTCTCGCGTTGGAAAGGCAAACTTTTTGTACTCGTGCTTCTAGGTTTCGTCGCCACCGATTTCGTTATTACGATCACACTTTCGGCGGCTGACGCGACGGCACATATCATAGAAAACCCTTTTGTTCAGCAGACGTTCCCGTTCTTGCTGCATCCTGTCCTTGTAACGCTCGCTTTGGTTGCTTTACTCGGCGTGGTATTCCTTAAGGGTTTTAAGGAAGCTATAGGCATCGCTGTGGTTCTGGTGGCGGTATATTTGGTCCTAAATGTAGTCGTGATCGGACGCGGATTGTTAGAAGTGGTCAATCACCCGGAACTCGTAGGAAATTGGAGAGAGGCTCTTTTTGCGACAAAAATGTCGTTTGGCCGTTTTAGCATAGTCGGCTACGGTGCGATCATCTTGCTCTCGATCACCAGTTTCCCTCGCCTCGCACTCGGCCTATCCGGATTTGAGACCGGCGTTTCGGTTATGCCGCTCGTCAAACGCCCAAACCGCATCGCCAATACACGCAAACTGTTGATAGTTGCTGCGTTGATAATGAGCTTTTTGCTGATCGCTAGCAGTTTTATGACCAGCGTCCTGATTCCGAAAGAGGAGTTTTGTCCGCGTGTTGACTGCGGTGCGGCTGCGGCTGGCCATGCTCCGCCTGAATATTGTGCCTGTACACCCGAACAAACTGTTGCGAGTGTCTCAACCGAAGGCGGCAAGGCAAACGGCCGTGCATTGGCATATATCGCCCATAAATACCTCGGCGAAGGCCCAGGCACGATCTACGATCTGAGCACGATCCTTATCCTATGGTTTGCCGGTGCATCGGCAATGGCCGGGCTGCTCAATATCGTGCCGCGATATTTACCGCGATACGGCATGGCACCGGAATGGTCGCGTGCGACACGTCCGCTGGTGCTGGTATTCATCGGTATATGTTTTGCGGTGACCTGGATATTTGATGCTAATGTCGATGCACAAGGCGGAGCGTACGCGACAGGCGTTTTGGTATTGATGTCATCGGCCGCCATCGCCGTTACCATCTCTGCCAGACGGCGCCATAGTAAATGGACGTGGGCATACGGCATGATCGCTGCGGTGTTTGCATATACGACTGTCGCCAACGTCATCGAACGTCCCGACGGTATTAAGATCGCTTCGTTCTTTATATTTAGCATCATTGCTGCGTCATTTATCTCGCGAGCGATGCGCTCGACCGAGATACGTATCGACAAGATCGAGCTCGACGAAGCCGCTCAGGCATTTCTCGATGATGCGGCTGCCGAAGGTGCGGTTCGCATCGTCACTAACCGCCGTGAGACCGGCGACATGACGGAGTATCGATTTAAGGAGCACGAGAAACGCGTAGATAATCATATACCGTCGTCCGATCCGGTGCTGTTTTACGAGGTCGAGACTGGCGATGCTTCGGAATTCAAGGGCAGATTGTTTATTCGGGGCATCGATGTCGATGGGTATAAGATACTACGCACCCAAGCTCCGGCAGTGCCGAATGCGATCGCGGCGTTCCTACTTTATTTACGTGATAAGACCGGAAAGATACCGCACGTTTACTTTGGCTGGAGCGAGGGCAATCCGCTGATATATCTCGCTCGATATATTTTATTTGGCGAGGGCGATACTGCTCCGGTTACTCGCGAGATCCTGCGTCAAGCCGAAACAGATCCTGAGATACGTCCTAACGTACACGTAGGCGGTTAAGGAATTAAGCGTTAGCGGTGTTGGCAGTCTCTGTTTTGATCTCAATAAAGCATTTGCGGCAATAGACCGGGCGGCCCTGCGAAGGGTAAAAGGGGATGGTCGTTACTATGTAACAGCGGGCACATTCGGCGGTTACCTCGATGCGGGGAGACCTGCCAGTTGAACGCGATTCGAAAATCGCATAGAGGCGTTGGTTTTTTGCCTGTTTACATGCTTTGCAGCGTTTGGGGGGATTTTGAAGATCCTTTTTCCGGTAAAAGTCTTGCTCGCCAGCGGTCCAGACAAAATCATCCAGACAGTCAACGCACGGTATCGATACGTCTTGAAACTCCTCTGCAGTCTCGCTTATTCTTACAAAGTCGCTGTCGGACATTATGAATGCTCCAGATCGGATCTACGTTAACTTCGGCAAAATGAATTTATGTTGTAGATTTTATTACAGGGCTGACTATAAAACCTAAAAAGTCAATTTTTGGCGAATGAATTTGACATTACAACTATCGGTTTTGAGTGTCAAGTATGAGTAATTATAACAATTAGGCTGACTATGAATATTCTTGTCATCGGTTCCGGCGGACGCGAACATGCTATCTGTCATTCTTTTAAAGAAGACCCGCGCGTCGAGCGTTTATTTTGTGCGAATGGCAATGCCGGTATCGCACAAGTAGCCGAATGCGTGCCTCTCATGCCTGACGATGTTCTGGCTCTTGCCGATTTTGCGTCGGCAAATGCGATAGGACTGACCTTCGTCGGCGGCGAGACGTCGCTCGCTCTAGGTGTCGTGGATGAATTTGAACGTCGAGGACTTCAGATCATTGGTCCGAAACGCGAAACGTCGCAGCTCGAATCAAGCAAGTCGTTTGCCAAGGATTTTATGGCACGCCACGGCATCCCGACCGCAAAGTTTACGACATCTCACTCTCCGACATTTGCGATACTCGAACTCGAAAGTGGAGATTTTGGCAACACCGAAACGCCGGTCGTGGTCAAAGCTGACGGACTCGCAGCCGGTAAAGGTGTTGTTGTAGCTAAAAACCGTGCTGAGGCGGTCAGAGCTATCAATGAGATGGCGGATCTTGTCGGTACGGCGGCGGCGGAAAAGATCGTGTTAGAAGAATGTCTAGTCGGACGCGAAGTTTCTCTGCTGATGTTTGTCGATGGCGAAGATTTCGCTCTGATGCCGCCTGTCCGCGATCACAAACGCATCGGTGAAGGCGATACCGGCCCGAACACAGGCGGGATGGGCACGGTCACTGACGCGTCCTTGCTCAGCCCCGAAGATCTGCAAGTCATCAAAGACACGATCATTCGCCCGACCCTGCACGGCTGCGTCCGTGAGGATATGCGTTTTCGCGGTATTTTGTTTCTCGGCCTGATGATGACCGCCAAAGGCCCGCAGCTGCTCGAATACAACGTCCGGTTTGGTGACCCTGAAACACAAGCGATACTCGTCCGTCTCGAAACTTCGCTCCTCGATATTTGTGGTGCGATGCTGACAGGAAACCTCGCCGCTCTCAATATTAAATGGCGGCAGGGAAGCTCAGCCTGCGTCGTTCTCGCGTCCGAGGGTTACCCTGGTAAGCCACGCTCGGGTGATGTTATAAATGGATTGGGAGCTGTCACCAACGAAAACGTCACGGTCTTTCACGCAGGAACAGCGTCCGGCCCTGATGGGGCTTATCTCACGTCGGGAGGCCGCGTGCTCGGCGTAACAGCAACTGGTAACGATCTGGATTCCGCACTCACGCTAGCATATTCAGTGGTCGATAAGATAAATTGGCAGGGAATGCAATATCGTAAAGACATCGGAAAGTAATATTTAGCTCCCGTAACTCCGTATATTGCTACAACAACTCTGGAATTCGCTTCCGCAACTATGGAATTCACTTCCGCAACTCTGGAATTCACTTCCGCAACTCTGGAATTCACCTACGCAACTCTGGAATTCACCTCCGCAACTCTGGAATTCACTTCCGCAACTATGGAATTCACTTCCGCAACTCTGGAATTCACCTCCGCAACTCTGTAATTCACTTCCGCAACTATGGAATTCACTTCCGCAACTATGGAATTCACTTCCGCAACTCTAAAGTGAGGCATTCATCTTTCGTTTGAACTCATCCGCTTCTTGTATCAATCCATGTTTGCGACAGAATGCCTCTAGTTTTTTGTATCGCTCGGCGGGTGCAATATCTGAAAGCCAGCAGATCTTTGCCATACACTCAGGGCACGCGTCGATCGGTCGGCTGTCGGTTTCTGCAAGATGATTGGTGCCCGACATCACGCACTCGTATTTAGTGCAGTGCTTCATCGAAAACATATGCCCGGTCTCATGAGCCGCGATCTTGAGCGTGCGCCGCAAAAAAGTGTCGTAGTCGGCTTTGTCACTGAGTCTATAAAGCGACCACACGCCGACACGGTTCTCAAGACTCGCCTGTCCAAAGACATAATTCATCGAAATGTCTGGATAAAGATCATCGGATGTAAAGGCGATGAGCGCAGCTCCGTCGGCAGGGAGAATGGGCTTGAGTACTTCGTCTAGAATGTAGCCTGTGCGGATCTGATCGTTGTGGGTGAACTGATTATGGCGGCTGTTTTTCACACTCAGTGGACGTTTGATACTCTTCGCCGCCATCGTGCTGACCGGCATATCATAAAACGCCGCAAGATAACCTGCGGTAATATCAATGATCTTTTTCTGCTGCAATGTAAACGCCCCAAGCGGCAGCACATATATCTTTTGCCTCTCCTTAGTTGGCTTGACCGGGTCGCTGTTAAGATACTCATCAAACGTCTGACCCGGCTCATTATGCGACCCTAGCCAGTCATAAGCCTGCGGCTTACTCATCGGCTTGAAAAAAGGCACGATCTTCGTCATCGCCCCACGCAGATCAGCACGCTCTTTCTTAGCCTCACGAGCTGCAGCCATATTTGATGCAGGTTTTTCGTCGGCTTTGGAGCAGCTTACGAGAAGGCAGAACAAGATAAGAATTATTGCCCGCGAATCACGCGAAAGATCGCGAATAAGAATTTTCAATTCCGACTGGTGAAGGACCAATTGTTCTGTTAATAACAGTTTCTTTCCCATTCGCGTCTTTTTCGCGTGATTCGCGGGCAAAACTCTTAAGCCTTTTAGTATTCGTTTACCGACATCTGATAGCTGTCAAAGTTTCGCTTCATCTCTTCGATCGAATCACCGCCAAATTTCTCACGCATTGAGTTTGCAAGGACGATAGCAAGCATCGCTTCACCGATGACTCCGGCGGCGGGAACGGCTGTAATGTCGGAGCGTTCAAATGCGGCTAGGTCTTCGGCTTTTGTGTCGATATCGACGGAATGGAGCGGTTTGCGGAGCGTCGCGATGGGTTTCATATAGCCCCGAACCCTCAGCTCCTCACCATTTGTAATGCCGCCTTCGAGGCCGCCGGCACGATTTGTCGGGCGTGTAAAGCTATCGCCATCGTGAAATATCTCATCATGCACCTGCGAGCCCGGTTTGCCTGAATTAGCAACGCCTGTGCCGATCTCAAACGCTTTGACGGCATGGATCGACATGATGGCACGAGCGATACGGCCATCGAGCTTTTCTTCCCACGATGTGTGCGAGCCAAGGCCAACGGGCAGGCCTTTTGCTACAACCTCAAATATGCCGCCGAGGGTGTCTCCATCGGTTTTTGCCTGGTCGATGAGTGCAATCATTTCCATTTCGGCTTTTGCGTCGGCACAGTTGAGTGGCGAATCTTTCGGTATTGCAGCGATCTCATCCCAGGTTTTTTCCAGATGCTGTTCGGGCCAACCGCCAAGATTAACGACGTGGCTTTTTACTTCAATGCCGAAAGCTGCGAGTAGTTGTTTAGCAATTGCTCCGCAAGCGACGCGAGCTGCCGTCTCGCGTGCGGAGGCTCGTTCGAGAATGTCGCGTAAGTCGCGCGTCTGATATTTTTGTCCACCGGAAAGATCGGCGTGACCGGGACGCGGACGTGTGACTGTTCGAGGATTTTTCGGTTGAACATCTAATTTCTCGGCGGACATCACATCCTGCCAATGAATAAAATCGTCATTTTTTATCATCAGTGCGATCGGCGAGCCGAGCGTTTTGCCGTGACGCATACCTGATATTAACTCGATAGTATCAGTCTCGATCTTCATCCGCCCGCCGCGTCCGTAGCCCTGCTGACGCCGCCAAAGTTCGTGGTCGATGGCCGCAATATCAATGGGTAAACCCGCAGGAACGCCCTCGACTATTGCGACAAGAGCTTTGCCATGCGACTCGCCTGCCGTTGTGAATCTAAAAAACATAATGGTTTTAACCGCTGATATGCATTTCCGTCTCCGTGTCTCCGTGTCTCAGCGGTTCAATTGCTTTTCTACGAAAGACGATCAATCCGATTCCGGCGATGATTAGCAAACCGCCAAAATAAGTCTGCGGTGGTAGGCGTTCACCTAAAGCTATGGCACCGATCACAACCGCGAGCAGCGGCGTTACGAGCGAGATCATCATCGCTTTGGTCGATTCGATTTTACTCAAAAGCCAGTAATAAAGCCAAAATGCCGCGACTGTTCCCAGTGCACTTAGGTAGATCACGCAGACCACTGCGCTCCAAGTCCAGTGAAAAGTCATTGGATTGCCCTCGCGGACGAGGCTGTAAATAATGATCGCGGGCAACCCACATATCATCTGTGTAAAAACGAGTGCCGCCGGGTGTATTCCTGCAGCCTTGGATTTAACTAATATTGAAGCCTGCGCCGCCGCGTATGCACCCACGACGATGGCAACACAGCCGAGAAATGCCATCCAATTATCGACTCGCAATTGATCAATAAAGATAACCGCAACTCCGGCGATCCCGATCAATACAGCGATAATTTTTTGGGGAGTGATGCGTTCATTCGGCAAAAATATCCACGCGAGAACGAGCCCAAATACAGTTATCATCGACTGCAGAACCGCCGCGAGACCCGATGTGATATATTGCTCGCTCCAAAATACCAGACTGTAATTTATCGAAAATTGCAACACGCCCGTGAGAGCGATGAGCCGCCATTCTTTCGATGTTTTAGGCAGAGGAATCTTCTGTACTTTTATTAAAACAAGCAGTATCGCGACCGAAAGCAAAAATCTCGCACTCGCAAAAGTGATTGGAGGCAGATCCTCGAGGCCGACCTTAATAAACAGCCACGTCGTACCCCAAATGAGAGCAAGTATTAGCCAGACCAGCACTTTGAGATTTAGCGATCTATTCATTTTCGTAAAAGCTAAGGCTCGTCTCGCCCTGTTTCAGCAGCCGCCAACGCCGAACCGAGCCGACAAGATCAGGCATCTGCTTTTTTGTGTGATGCTCGACTATCAGCAAACCACCGTCGCGAAGCAAATCAACTTTGTAACCGAAATCGTGCATCACGAGGGCATAATCTGATTCATACGGCGGATCGAAAAAAGCTATGTCCCAACCCAAGGCGTGTTTGCGGCCGGTGAAATTTTCCGCGTCGTGGCCGAGTATCTCTGTATGTGTTACCGGAACATCAAGCTTGTCGAGATTTTCTTCGATCAAAGCACAGGATTTTTTCGATTTATCGACAAACGTCACGAACGCTGCACCGCGTGAGATCGCTTCGATCCCGACGGCTCCGGTTCCGGCACAAAGGTCGAGAAAACGCGTTTGCTCATTTATTTGCGGAGCAAGCACGTTAAATAGAGTCTCGCGCAGACGGTCGGATGTCGGCCGCGTCTTGTTGTCCGCTGGGCTTTTTAACACGCGACCGCGATAGAGGCCGGAGATGACTCGCATAAGTTCAGAGTGCAAGCTTTAGCTTGTAAACGTCAATCATACAGTTACAAGCTAAAGCTTGCACTATGAACCTAACCGATGCTGCCTAAAGATACATTTTTGTCCGAACGGGCACGTTTGACCATCGCAGATGTGTCGGGCGAGAGGCGGTGTTTGATGAGATAATCTTCGGCTTCGCTACGTGCGGCAATTAGAATCTCGAGGTCGCGAACGATGTTGCCGATCTTGAAATTTTGAATACCGGATTGGCGCGTACCAAGAATCTCCCCTTGGCCACGAATTTCGAGGTCTTTTTCAGCGATCTTAAATCCGTCGCTCGTTTGCTCCATAATGCCGAGTCGTTCTTTTGCGACCGCCGTCTTTTTGAAATCGGTCAGCAGTACGCAATAGCTCTGATCGGCTCCGCGTCCGACGCGACCGCGAAGCTGATGGAGCTGCGATAGCCCGAACCGCTCGGCATGTTCGATCACCATCAAAGACGCGTTCGAGACATCGACACCAACCTCGATCACAGTTGTCGAGACAAGGATATTGAGCTTGCCAGCGACAAATTCATGCATAACCTCATTCTTTTCGGCGGATTTCATCCTGCCGTGCAGCAGACCGACGTTGAGATGCGGGAAGATGTTTTTTCGCAGATCGTCGTACATTATCGTCGCGGCTTTGAGGTCCATTTTGGCGGACTCTTCGATCAGCGGATAGACGACATAGGCTTGTCGGCCGAGTTTTATTTCACGCTCGATACCTTTGTAAACGCCGGTTCGCTGATCTTCGCCTACAACGACTGTCTTGATCGGTGTGCGTCCTGGAGGGAGTTCGTCTATTACCGAAACATCGAGGTCGCCATAAACTGTCATCGCGAGCGAACGCGGTATCGGCGTCGCCGTCATCACCAGCACGTCAGGATTTAGCCCCATTGCACGCAATTGAGCCCGCTGCATCACACCAAAGCGATGCTGTTCGTCGATCACAGCAAGCCCGAGCCTGTCGAACTCGACTTTGTTCTGAATGACCGCGTGTGTGCCGATTATCATTTGAATTTCGCCGGATGCGAGGTCAGCTAGAACGGAGCGTTTTTCGGCAGCTTTCATGCTGCCTGTTAACAACTCAACGCGATAGCCCGTACCGTCGAATAGCTTTTTGGTATTACGAAAATGCTGTTCAGCGAGGATCTCTGTTGGTGCCATTAGGGCGGTCTGATATCCGTTTTCCATGGCCGCGAACATCGCGAGAAACGCAACGATCGTTTTGCCGCTGCCGACATCGCCTTGGACGAGCCGATTCATCGGAGCATCGGACTTGAGATCACCAAATATCTCGCCAACTACCTTTTTCTGAGCATCTGTTAGCGTAAATGGCAATAGATCTTTGAGTCGTTCTTTTGTATGGTCGGTGATCTCGATCAGGGTGCCTTTTGGCTCTTTCTGCCGCTCGCCTCGCAGAAGTTGCATTGCAAAAGACAGCCAGAAAAATTCGTCGAATATCAACCGCTTATGTGCCGAGCTTTGAAACATTTCATACTCAGAGATAAGTGAATTCTCGGGTGGGAAATGTATCTCCGTGACAGCTTGAGCCCGCGTGGCAAGATCTTGGCGTTCGAGTAGTTCTGCCGGGAGATCGTCAGCTATTGATTCAGCGTCGAGATTTTGCAAGACGCTATGAACAATTTCTCTCAGGCGTTTGGTCTGAAACGGCCCAAGTTTGCGGTATATCGGCACACGTCCGGTATGGATCGGAGCGAATTCCGAGTTTCCAATGTCGTTGCTGAGCTGGTCGTCTTCGCTAAATACTTTTCCTTCTGTTTCCACGAACAATCCTGTATCAACCGCGGGTAATATTTCAAATTCTTCGGGTTTTGGATGCCTCAGAGAAAAAGTATTCATGTAGGAATCCATCTCCCACATGCCGTAAACGACCATTCGCGTGTCGCGAGCGTAGCGTTTTTTATACCAATCAATTATCGCATTGGCATTTTTTCCAGTCACGAACCATTTGACCAGAACCGGATTTTTTTTATGTTCGCGGTCGCCGCCGGTGAGCTCAAAAATATAAAGAGGCGGTTTTCTGGGAGCGCGATTTTTGCCTACCTGTCTGCCGCGTGAGCTTTCGATAAATATTTCGACGGCGGCTTCCATACCTTCTTCAAGCTGGTCAATTGATAGAAAATTTGAGCGGTCCTCGTATCGTGTCGGATAATAATTTAGCAGATCTTCGACGGTGACAGCATCAACGTTGGTCTTACTGGCAGCACCCGCGAGAGCAACCGCAAGCTTTCGGGACATCGCGACTGAAAGCTTCGCAACGCTGTAGCGATGCAGGTTTATAATGGGTGTGTCGAGTGTCAGTTTCATTGAGCAAACGAGTTATGTATTCAATGTAAACGGATTAAAATTAGTATCGCGGTCGTAGTAGTCTTCGTGCTCAACGCGTTTGAGAAACGCGACGACCTTGTAAGTGACGGGCGTTGCGACGATCTCCCAAAAAACTTTCAATAAATAGTTACCGATCATTACGGCGACGACTTGTTCGGTCGGCCAAGTCCCGAGAAATGCGATCGGGTAAAAAATGACGCTATCGACAGCCTCGCCCGCTAATGTCGAGCCTATCGTCCGTATCCACAGATACTTGCCCGATGTGAGCAGTTTCATTTTCGCAAGGACAAATGAATTGACGAATTCGCCCGCCCAAAACGCCGTGAGCGACGCTAAAACAATACGCCAAGTCTGGCCAAATATTGCATTAACTGCGGCTTGCTGCTCGGCAGACATTGTCTTTGCTGCTGGCAGAATCGTTACGACATACGCCATTAGCGACGCGAAGATCAATGCACCAAATCCGGCCCAGATGACTTTTCGCGAACGTGCGTAGCCATAAACTTCAGTTAAAATATCGCCGAAAAGATAGCTGAGCGGAAAAAATAGTACGCCGGTCCCGTAAATATATTCGCCGTAAAATGGGATGTTGACGTACGAGACTTTTTGCACACCGATCAGGTTTGAACAGAGCAGCACGGCGACGAATGCCGCCATTATCAGATCAAAATACTTGTATTGTCTCACGTTTGTCATTGACGAGAATTGTAACAAAAAAAGGAAACGGACCGTGAAAAACGGCCTGTTTCCGGGTGTGAACTGTTGAATTTCTATCGACTTAAGGAAAAACTTACGCCAATTCCGCGACGTGCTTGGTGAGACGTGATTTATATCTAGCGGCTGTGTTTCTGTGCAGGATGCCTTTGTTGACCGCTTTGTCGATGAGCGAAACGGTTGGGGTCAAAAGCTCGACGCTGCCGGTCTTATCGTGACCTGCGACGGCTGTGCGAAGCTTTTTGATAGATGTCCGCAATTTGCTGCGGTTGTTGCGATTGATCTCTTTGCGTTTGGCATTCTGCCGGACACGCTTTTCTGCTGATTTATGATTAGCCATTTATACTCCTAAAGTGTCGATAATAACAGTAAAAACAAACTTTAGAGTTTAATTCGGCAAGAAGGCTTTGTCAAGGTTGAATCTAACGGTCGAATCGAGCCGCGAGTGTGTGCATTAGATCGACAAAAACCGTGATTATCGGCGGATAAAATAGAAACTCGGGCCCGAGGGTTGTCGAAAACATACTTGGGAGCACATTAGCCGCAAAATTAGTCTGCCAGCCGATGACGAGCCCGATGCCAAGGGCCAGCAAAACTGCACCCAACAATGAAAATGCTGTAACGAGCCGCGAATAAGGCTTTCGCTTGGGTTCGGCATCGTCGAGGATCGACGCGTGAATATCATCGTCGCTTTCGGTAAATTTCTCAAATCCTGCTCGTATTCGCTCGATGATAAGAATAATGCCGATGATAAATAGCGACACGATGATGATACGTCCGATGACGGACGATTCAACGAAGATCTTTGGCTTAAAAGCCGTTACCAAAATGGATGAAATAAGGAGGGCGACGAGCGGATAGATCGCTTTTTGAAAAGCCATCGCTTCGCGGCGTTCCTCAGCGATCATACGGTCGATGATATCGTTGTAACGCTTATCCAGGACCATTTGCCGCCAACGTTGAGCATGGCGGTTTTCTGATCCTAGAACAGAATCGCTGCCGTTCATGCTGGCCGTTACCTCAAGCATGCGTTTGTCATAGCGGGTCCGCTGGCGCGAGTTTCCTAGCACCTCATAGGCCTCGGCGATTGCCGCAAACTTGAGAGCGGTCTCTTCCGAGCCTTGATTTTTGTCAGGATGCAGCTGCCGCGCCAAGCGTCTGTAAGCCGATTTTATCTCGGCTGTCGGTGCCTGTGGTGATACTTTGAGGATGTCGTAGTAATTCACCATTGAAACGGATTATGTGGGGTAGAAACAAAACGTCCGGGGTCCAAAGCTTTAGGCTTTGAACACCGGAAGTATAACATAATCTCGCATTTATCGTTTATTCGAGGCGGTCGATCTGTAGGCTGATGGGGTAGGCTCCGGCGAGTTTTGCGGCGTCGAT
>JBKJRA010000101.1:0-5622 GCA_046594975.1 Pyrinomonadaceae bacterium
CGATCGTGATGTTGTTTGCACCGTTCAGTATGCCGTTCGGGTTGAATGTCAGGGCACGTTTCAGGAAATTGTTTCGCGGGTCGCCGTCGAGTAGCGTCGCCGCATTAACGAGGATCAACCCTTCGAATTTATCCGCAACGTACAGATATGCATAGAGCGGATGTATTGCGCCCTCTTCGTTGATAGCGGGTCGTGGTTTGCCTGCTTTGTCGGCTTCGGCGTTTAGTCGAAGAGCTTCGTCGGGCGGAACCTGTTTCAAAGTACCGTCTTCGTTCTGCACAGTTCGCCATCGTGCCGGATCGACCGCTAGCGTCGAAGGAGCCGCAACGGCCGAGGCATATTTGCTCGGCACATAGAATTTTTGGCCGAGCGGCGACACGGGGGCAGTCGTGATGCGTTCGGAAAATCCTTTGTGGTCGATCTGAGCGACGTCATAGACCCGCAAACCGCCTTTACCCGCAGCGACATAGGCATATTCGCCGCGAACCTGAACAGAAAGAGCTTCGGGACGGCCTTTGTTTTCGTAATGCTCCTTTAGTTCGCGGCCCTCGGCGACAAATTTATCAAAATTGTCTTTGTAGGCAAGCTTGTGCAGATTACTGCCGTAAACCGCCTGCGGCTCGTCGTGTTCCGTGACCGCGACCGCCTCGAGTGCGTCACCGGCGGCGACATAAACGTAGCGGCCCATGAAATTAACGAAATTCGTGCCCTGCAACGTCACTTGTGCAAGCCAGGCATTGTTGTCTTTATCTTTAGAAACGTGGCAATCAGAGCAGGTCTTGGTTTCGCGACCGCGGACAGTGTGCGGCGCGTGTGTGTTGAATGCCTGGCCTGAAAACCCTTCGGCAGACAAAGTTTGCTGCTGTTCGTAGATCCACTCGCGATTTTGATTTCGCGACGAAACAAGCACTGCCGAGCTCGAACGCACCGGAGCTACGCGATGGCCAGTGACGGTGCCGTCTTTGCCAAGCATAAATATATCGTCGCGAATGACCTGAAAATTATAGCTCGTATAATTGCGCGTATCGCCGCCTTCGAAATGGCGATTAGGCATTTTCTTGTTGGCTTCCATGCTCAGATGGCAGCCGAAACAGCTCGTAACCCACGATGTGTGGCACGCATAGCACGTCATGCTAGTCTCACGATGGGCGAGTTTGCTCTCATCTACGTCGCCGTCGCCCCATGTAGCATTGTCCTTTTGCATCGTTTTGGCGTAGGCGGACTGGACGTTGTAATCGCGATTGCCCTCGGTGACAGTATCCTTGGTCTGTTTAACACGCCACCAAAGGTCCGGCTCGACGGTCGAATTCTGCACAATATCGCCTTTTTTTAGCTGGATATCACGACCGGCCGAATTTTTGCGTTTGATGTCAGCCGGGACGACTTCGAGAATGGGAACACGTTTACCGTCGGGCGAGCGAAAACGCAACCGCGTCAGATCGCGACCGACAAGTGGTTTGTTAGCTGTTTTACGTTGGTTGAGTTCGTTGTTATTTTCAGGCGGCATTGCAGCCTCGCCGCTCGTGATGCCGTTGGCTTTTACATTTACGCCGCCGTGACAATCAATACAGCTGACCTCGACCGCTGCTCGCGGTTCATTATATAAAATGCCCGTACCGTGAGCGTCCTGTCGAAAATGACAGTCGGTGCAATGCATGCCTTTTTCGAGGTGAATGTCCTGCAAATGCACGGCTTTCTTAAATTTGTCAGGGTCGTCCGCGGCGACTACACGGTCCCCGGCGTCGAGCAGATTACCCTTGCGGTCTTTCTTATAGACATTTTTGAACATCCATCCGTGACCGTGCGAATCAGCAAACTGCACATTTTTTAGCTTTGCGTTAAAATCCGCAGAACCTGTATTTTGCAAAAATATTGAATCGGACCAGAGCCCGCGAAGCGACGATCCCTCAGGATTTTTGTCCAGTTTTTCTAACTGCTCGGCTTGGGTGAGATCTTGCTGATGATCGGTCGGATACATCATCTTGCCGTCCGACTCGTTGTCCCACCATGTCTGGCCGAGATACGTTGCGACCATATTTGTGCCGGGGTGCATATGACAGGTCATGCACTGCGTTGTCGGAATTTGCGACGTGAATTGGTGCTTGATCGGGTGTCCCGACTCATTTTTTGGGATATTTGTATCTGCCGACTGCGAAAATCCTTGATTGCCCGCCGTGGAATAATGTCCGGCTGCGAGCTTGTTGGTGTCGTTTGCATAGACGACGTGACACGCCGTGCAGCCTGCTGAGCGGTAATCGCCGGCGTGGTCATTGGTTCCGAGAAAATTGAGCGTCGGGTCGAGCAGACGCGTTTTCTGCAGGCCTAGATAGACCGGATCGGTGCGGTTATTGGTTCCGAGCCCGCGTGGGCTGAGGCCTTTGTCAGGTTTTCCGCCTTCTTCTTCTCTGTCGGGATTGCCGATCTCGAGACGCCGTTTTCCGCCGCGTTCAAACACACGCAGGATGTTGCCCGGCTGCGTTATTTCCCAGCGGGGCAGCGGTTCGAGCATCGCTAAAAACCCTTTGAAAGCTTGCTGTTCGCGTGTCGGTTTAGGATTTGCTGTCAACGATTGCGGATTGCCGTCTTCGCTGTAGCTCTCGCCGAAATGAGAATCTTTGAGCGGATATCCGCCATTATTATAAAGAGCGGCACCCCACAGCATCGACCCGTGGGCCATCATACTGCTCGATGCTTTTTGGTTTTGATCGGTGTGGCATTGGCCGCAGGCTTGGCTGACGACACGAAAATCCCCGGGGTTTACAAACCGGACAAACTCGCGGCTTTCTTTTGCGATCAGTGTATTTGAGCGTTCGGGGTTGCGGCTCGAGCAATCGCCGTCGCTCTTACATCCCCATTCTTTTGGAAATTTCGGTTGGACGTGAGCAGCGATCTTAGTTGTCGCGGCCGGATTGCCGCCGTGACACGAGGTGCAGGAAAGCCCTTGTGCATCGTGCCCTGTTTCATCAACTGTATCGAACACATCTCCTTTTGCATTGTAGCGGTGCATCGGCTCGATATTTTTGTGACAGGTCGCACAGCCCTCGATCTTGGCATCGTCGGCTTTTGGCTCGACTGCTGCTGCTTGAGGAGCGGCCTGCGGCGGTGCGGTTTTTGTTTCGACAGGAGGTTTTACGGACGAATTATCGTTCTTTTTAGCAAAGGTTTCGTCTTTCCAGAAAGCAGCGGCCAGCACGCAGGCAAAGACCAACAATACGATCAGTTTGATGCGGATATTTATGTTAGTTCGAGCGGCCATGGCTTAACCTTGTCCTCAAGTGTTTAGAAAACTAGTTTCATCTGGCTGAATAACGAGTACTGCATTTTCGTCGGATTAGGGATGTTGCTCACCGGTGTGCAAAATGCCGGAACCGGACAATTTTGCGTGCGATCAGTATAAATATCGTGAAATCCTTTACCGGCAAAGAATGTGCTGCCGCCAAATGTGAATGTCAAATTATTGATCAAAAACGGACGATACACGACACCGAGGCTCAGGTCGTATCCGATCTCATGATGAACGGTCGGCTCGAATAAGACGTATTTGAGAACATCCGTCCGATGAAAACGCAGATAATTAGCATTGAAAACAGCTTTGACAGTTTGCGTCAACTCGGCATCGACACCGGCATTGAATATCAGTATGCCCGGATTGACAAAATTTGCCTGGCCCTCGGATTTGCTTGATCGAAGGCTAGGCAAGAGGCTGTTGCCCTGCACCAAGCCTACATCGGTCGAAAGCAGACGAATGCCCTGGCGATTCCAATATGAAAACTGCCCACCGACGAAATTTGGGTCGTCGAAAATCGCGTCAAATCCGGTCGCTTTATTATCGGTCGGGTCTTTGTCGCCGGACGCAAAAAACGCAGATGTTCTGAATCGCAGCCAGTTTTTATCTATCGAAGCCTCTACCGCAGCCATTTGGGCCCGAATGTCGGTACGTTTTCCGGCTATCGGATTTAAGGTGTCGTGGCCGAATACGTAGTAATACGAATTTGTCAGGTTGAGCCAACCAATATGTCCGTCGCCGTTAAAGCCTAAATAATTGGCCTTGATCGCGTGTTTTCGGAAGCTGCCGATGAGCGCAGGCCGCACTAGAAAGCCATTGTCGTCGTAATGGATGCTTGCCCGGTCGTCGTTGAACGCCCAAACGCCCTCGATCGTATAGCCATGAGCGAGGAAATCCTGCTTAAAAACATTGGCGACATACACATTTTGCGGACGGAATTTCCGCATCGAATTTAGCCCGCTGTTAGTATCTTTTTCGATCTGATGAAAAACGGCGGCATTGAACTGATATTTGTTGTTTGAAAACCCGCCAAACACGCGAAACCCGAGGTTGTTGTCGGAGAACAGGAAGCCGCGAAAATCTGCGTTGAACGACTGAATTCCGGCACGGACCGACACAAAATCGTAATTCTTATCTGTGTCAAAGAGCTTTACTTCGCCAAACGCCTCTTCGAGCGAAACGTGATAATCGGTGCGGTTAGTTCCGCGACGGACATCGACATTTACGATACCGTTTTCGCGTGCGTTTAAATAATTGGGCAGGCTAAATGTTGGCGAAAATTTGATTGCCCAGGTTCGCGGCTTGAAAACGGTCTCGCCTTTGAAAAACTCAAACGAGAGCTGGATAGTTTCGTTGACCGAGAGACTTTCCGGTCGGCCAAAGAAGTTGTTGCTATTTGGGTTGGCGGAGCTTACGTTATTGCCCGACGGTGTGCGGCGGAGCTCGACGCCGGTCGTGCTCACGCCGGACAAGATCATGAAGTACTCATTACCGATGATAGGAAAGTCGCCCTTTAAAACGTTGCGTTCATAGGGGTTATACCAGCGATTTTGCTTAAACGGAATGTCGCGTCCGCGTGCACCTCTGTCGCCGTAACGGTCGTATTCCGGAAATGCTATTCGCCAGCGGTCGAGCACCTCGCGGCGTTCCGGCCCGGCGGGTTTAACTGCTGTGGCCTTTGCCGGGTCAGTTTCATTTTCAGGCTGCTCGATGGCAAAATCGATCTTTCGCTCGCCGCCGTCAATGATCACGTTCTCAAGAGCAAAACATTTCTTTTTTTCGTCGCAGAGCAGATTTGAAAATACGCCGTATTCGTCCGTCTTGCCCCGATCAAATCGCGCCTCAAACGGTGCCTGCACCGTTATGCGATACGCTCCGGCTTTGACGCGGATCACGTAGCTGCCATCGGTTTTTGTGAGCCGGACAGTCCTTTCAGATGTGGTTTGATTGGTTACGACGACGGTGATATTGGCTGCGGGTTTACCGTCTTTATCGACGACCTTGCCGATC
Organism: Pyrinomonadaceae bacterium; assembly: GCA_046594975.1. Lineage (GTDB taxonomy): Bacteria > Acidobacteriota > Blastocatellia > Pyrinomonadales > Pyrinomonadaceae > OLB17. The sequence continues at coordinate 5,297 of JBKJRA010000101.1, forward strand.
AGTTTCCCGCCCGACGATTGGGCCGAGGCGAGTGAAGCCGCAGCGGCTACGACTGCTACGATCCAGAGAGTCAGTTTTTGGAAACTCGACAACATAAGGACACTTGTTTAAATAGAAAGCTCGGATTACTGACAATGTTTTTACCACACATTGAATACAATAACAACTCTTTTGTGAGCCTGTTTCAAATTGTGTAAGCTCCGACAATTGCGAGAACGTCTATATCTCAAAAAATAAGCGGCGAGAGCGAGATATAAGCTGAGAATATTTCCTTTCGGTGAAAACTTACGCGTGTGACACCTCAATTGCTGTGAATAATAGAGTTA
>JBKJRA010000124.1:0-11935 GCA_046594975.1 Pyrinomonadaceae bacterium
CAGGACTTTGTCGCGACGATCGATTTGCAAAAGGAAACAGAAATCAAAAAGCTTGGCGGCGGATTTTTGCAGAATGCGCGTTCGTGGATATGGATGCCGACGCATATCGAGTTTGAAACCTCGATAGACGGCGTTAATTGGACGCGGGCCGCCGATATCAAAACCGACATCGCCGCGACAGATATGGACGCTAAAATTCGGGACTGTTTGCAAGTCGTCTCGCCCGTTAAGGCTCGTTACGTCCGCGTACACGCATACAATCTAGGCAAGATCCCGGCGTGGCATCCAGGTGCGGGCGACGAGGCTTTTATCTTTGTCGATGAAATAATTATTGAATAGAGAGCAACATATTACTCGTCATCGAGCTTACCCATTTTCGCTATCCCCTTAGCGGCTTGCGAAAACTCGGACGGGATCAGGACAATAGTGGTTGTATTGTTATCGATGCCGATCTCGGAAAGCATCTGCATACGGCGAAGCTCGAGGGCGATAGGGCTCGCCTCCATCTGCTTGGCACCTAGGGTTAGCTTGATCGAGGCTTCGAGTTCGGCTTCTGCTTTTACGATGCGGGCACGTTTTTCGCGGATCGCTTCCGCCTCGCGGGCCATCGCACGCTGCATCGATTCGGGTATCTCGACATCCTTCATCTCGACCATCTCGATCTTAATGCCCCACGGCTCGGTCGTGGCATCAACTATAGATTGCAGCGTCTGATTGATCTGCTCACGGCCCTTTAGCACCTCGTCAAGTGAATGCTGGCCGATGATATTTCTGAGGGCGGTGACGGAAAACTGATAAACCGCCTGCTCGTAATTTACGACTTCGAGAACGGCCTTTGACGCCTCGACTATACGAAACCACAACACGGCGTTGACCTTGATGGTGACACTGTCTTTTGTGATGGTCTCCTGCTGTTCGAGATTGACGGTTGCGGTGCGGGTATCAACCTTTTGCTGGCGGTCAACTAATGGGATCAGATAATAAATGCCCGGCCCTTTAATGCCGGTGTAACGCCCGAGTCGAAAGACGACCGCGCGTTGGTATTCCTGAGCGATACGAATACCAGACAATACAATAAAGACCACGATAGCGACGGCGGCAACAAGGATCGGCAATATTTGTAGAGGCATATTTCAACTCTACGCTGAACGTAGATTTTGTCAATCGGATATAAACTGTCAAAAAATAAGGGAATTAAGAACGGCCATTTGAATTTTTGATGCGTCTAACAAAACAGCTAGCGCGAATTAGCATTATTATTAAGTGGTTTTGAGGTAACAGTTATGGATAGAAGATATTTTTTAAGATCGAGCGGTGTTGGATTAGCAAGCTATGGCTTGATGGCGATGGCCCCGAATTTTTTGCATCAGTTTGCAGCGGCTCAATCGACCGCAAAAGGCTACGGCAAGAAAAAAGTGCTGGTCACGATATTTCAACGCGGTGCCGTTGACGGGTTGAATATGCTCGTGCCGTATGCTGAGAGCGAATATTATAATTTGCGTCCGACAATTGCTGTCGCAAAACCCGGACAGGCGGACGGCGCGGTCGATCTCGACGGTCATTTTGGGCTGCATCCGAGCCTCGCACCGTTTCTGCCGTTTTATAAGAGCGGCCAGTTTGCGGCGATCACGGCGGCGGGTTCGCCGGACAATACGCGTTCGCATTTTGACGCTCAGGACTATATGGAATCGGGCACGCCGGGCAACAAGGGCACCAAAGACGGCTGGCTTAACCGCGTTCTTCAAGCGAGTACGGAAAAGGATGCGTCGCCGTTTCGTGCCGTCTCGATGACTCAGCAGACGCCGCGAGCTCTTTACGGACGGGCTCCGTCGGTAGCGATGAGTAACCTCTCCGATTTTTCGGTAAAAGCCGGTATCTACTCGCAAAATATGTCGGGTGGATTCGAAGGTATCTATCAGCAAAACGGCAAAGACAGCCTCGGCGAGACGGGCAAAGAGACATTCGAAGCGGTCAATTTCCTCAAGCAGGCAAATCCATCTCAGTATAAACCTGAGAATGGGGCCGTTTATCCAAATACTGATCTCGGACGCTCTTTGCAGCAGATCGCACAGCTTATCAAAGCAGGCGTCGGACTTGAAATAGCCTTTACAGATACGGGCAACGACATACGATGGGACACGCATACTAACGAAGGCGGGGGACGCGGACAGCTCGCCGGGTTCTTACGGACATTTGCATTGTCGATAGCTGCTTTTGCGACCGATATGGGCAAACGGATGGATGATGTGATGGTGCTGACGATGTCAGAATTTGGCCGCACTGCGAAAGAAAATGGCTCACGCGGAACCGACCACGGCCACGCAAACACGATGTTTGTCCTCGGCAATAACGTCAAAGGCGGCAAGGTTTACGGCGATTTCAAAGGCCTAAAATCGGACGAGCTTAACGAAGGCCGCGACCTCGCCCTGACCACCGATTTCCGTGACGTCTTTGCAGAAGCTGCATTCAAACACCTCGGCAGTAAAGACCTCGCAAAGATATTCCCGAACTACACGACAACCAAGGAAAAGTTTAGGGGTTATTTGAGTTAATTAAGAACCTGGTTGACGAAAAAAGGACGCCGTTTTGGGCGTCCTTTTTTGATTTAAATTAAAACCGGAACTACTTTACCTTAGTTACTTTTATCTCCTTGCCCGAGGCATCGATAAACGCCTTAATAGAGCGGTCGTCAGCTAATACAAAATGGCCGCGTCGCCCTTTTTCTTTTGGGTTAAACGTGCCGAATGTCATCGACTCGGTATCTACCACCTGAAAGTTAGGCTGATCGTCGCATTTGACCCGAGCATAGTAACCGCTTCTTGTGGTCTCAACGCCGCATTTAACCCCGCCGACCAAATAATTGCCATCGAGCGGGTCTGCTTTCTCAGGCGTTCCGTCGGCAGGAATAGCGTAGCTCAGAATCGATTCCAGGTCTTCGGCGTCGCTGTACATGATCGAATCGATCTTGTAGACCTTAGAAGATGTGTTGGGGGTGGAAAGCGAAAAATTGATCTCCTCAGGATGGCCCATGTTCAGGAAAGTTACCTTCACGACACCGTTAACATCGGCCTTAGCTATGAGAAATTTGGTGATCTGTATATCCTGAGCGTGATAAAGCGGGTCGAAATCGAGATTCCCGACGCCCTCTCTCGGTTCAGAAGCCTCTTTCCAGATAGCGTCGGCGAGGGCACCGGTAAAATACTTGTCGACGAGCTTGCGATTCTTTTTCTGAAAGAAGGGGCTCATTTTGCCTTTATGTGCCGCGTATAGGTCCCGAACAACAGCGTCCGGAGACATCGCCTTAGGTTTAGATTGGCCATAACCAACCGCCGAGACCGCGAAGATCATCGCGGCCAGAATTACGAGTTTGAATTTCATATATGTTCTCAATAAATGAGCAAGAGGTTCTGATGCGCGATACACGCTTTTCGCCGTCTGCTATTTCCAGCGTTGTGGATCAATCCATCTTACTCAATCGAAGCCTCAACGCCTGTAACTTAATAAATCCCTCGGCGTCGTGCTGGTCGTAGGCTCCGGCGTCGTCCTCGAATGTGACGACACGCTCGCGGTACAAGGAATTTGGCGATTTGCGGCCGGTGACGGTGACGTTGCCTTTGTAAAGCTTGACGCGGACATTGCCATTTACGACTTCCTGAGTTTGGCTGACCATCGATTTAAGGATCTCGAATTCGGGTGCGAACCAAAAACCGTAATACACCGACTCGGCGAACTTGGTGCCGAGACTGTCCTTGAGCCGCGTGACCTCGCGGTCCATCGTGATCGATTCGAGCGCGCGGTGAGCCACCTGTAAAATGGTGACGCCGGGCGTCTCGTAGATGCCGCGTGATTTCATACCGACAAAGCGGTTTTCGACCAGATCAACACGGCCGATGCCGTGCTCACCGCCGATGAAGTTAAGCTTTGTCAGCAGATCGACAGCACCATATTTCTCGCCGTCTATAGCCACAGGCTCGCCTTTTTCAAATGTGAGGGTGATCTCCTGAGCAGTGTTCGATGCATTTTCCGGCGATTTCGAAAGCAGAAAAATATCATCCGGCGGCTCTGCCCAAGGGTCTTCGAGAATGCCGCCCTCGTAGGAGCAATGCATTAAGTTGCGGTCCATCGAGTATGGTTTGGCGGCGGTCGCGGTAACGGGAATGCCGTGTTTTGCGCAATACGCTATCAGATCCGCACGGCCCTTAAATTCCCACTCGCGCCAAGGGGCGACGACCTTGATGTCAGGTTGCAGAGCATAGTATGTCAGCTCAAACCGTACCTGATCATTGCCCTTGCCGGTCGCGCCGTGAGCGACTGCATCGGCACCTTCGGCTTGCGCGATCTCGATCTGGCGTTTGGCGATCACTGGCCTCGCTAGGCTTGTTCCAAGCAGGTAAACGCCCTCGTACAAAGCGTTTGCCTTTACTGCCATCCAAACAAAATCTTTAACAAACTCCTCGCGCAGGTCCTCGACATACAGCTTTGAGGCTCCGGTAGCGAGGGCCTTTTCCTCAAGTCCGGTCAGCTCTTCGCCTTGGCCTACATCGGCGCAATAGCAGACGACCTCGCAATCATAGGTCTCTTTTAGCCACAGCAGCATAGCTGATGTATCAAGCCCGCCGGAATATGCGAGCACAACTTTATTGATCTTTTTGGTCATTGTATTAATGGACAAAGAACCCAGTCGCTACCGCTCCTGGTTCTGACAAGATACAATTATAGCTTTACGGAGTATTAGATGACCAAATCAGGCCAACTTTGGGGTGGAAGATTTACAGAAAAGCCGAACGAGACCTTTGCCGAGTTTAACGATTCTTTTCGTTTTGACCGGCGACTATTCAAGGCGGACGTGCGTGTGAGCATTGCTCACGCAAATGGAATTGCAAAGGCAGGAGTGATTTCCTCTGAGGAAACCGTCGAAACCGTCAAAGGACTCACAAAGATGCTATCTGACGCATCTTCAGATCTTAGGTATTTTGACAGCTCAGATGCTGAGGACGTTCATTCGTTTATCGAGGGCAAATTGATCGCCGCTATAGGCGACGCAGGCCGCAAGCTTCACACCGGCCGCAGCCGTAACGATCAAGTCGCGACCGCGTTTCGCCTTTGGCTGCGTGATGAGACCGATACGATATCGGGCTTTGTCCGCGATGTTCAGTCTGCTCTTATTAGTCTTGCCGAAAGGCACGCCGAAGGAATCTTGCCCGGCTACACGCATCTCCAACGTGCACAGCCGATAATGTTTGCACATTGGTGCCTCGCATATTTTGAGATGCTCAAACGCGACCGCGAACGGCTTGCAGACGCACGAAAGCGGATCAATATTATGCCGCTCGGCGCCGGGGCTCTTGCGGGAACAGGCTTTCCGGTTGATCGTGCGGCTGTAGCTGCAGAACTTGGTTTCGAGGGCATCACGGCAAATAGCCTCGACGCTGTTTCGGATCGGGATTTTGCTGTTGAATTTACAAGTTCGTGTTCGCTGATAATGGTTCATCTATCGCGGCTTGCCGAAGATCTGATCATTTATTGCTCAAATGAATTTGGTTTTGTGACATTGAGCGATGCCGTCTCGAGCGGGTCGAGCTTGATGCCGCAAAAGAAAAATCCAGACGCGCTTGAGTTGTTACGCGGAAAAGCAGGCCGTATTTTCGGGCACAATATGTCGCTGCTTGCTATGCTCAAAGGTTTGCCGCTCGCGTATAACAAAGATATGCAAGAGGACAAAGAAGCAGTTTTTGACACCGTCGATACGGTTCAAATATCGCTTCGTGCGGCGACGATCGTTCTCGAAAATGCAACTCTGAACGAAGACCGGACACGCGAAGCGGCGACAAAAGGCTATCTGAACGCCACTGAACTTGCCGATTATCTCGTCAAAAAAGGCGTGCCGTTTCGTACCGCACACGAGACTGTCGGCAACGCTGTGCTGTATGCGATAGAGCAGGGAGTGGAGTTAGATGAGTTGCGGCTCGAACAACTACAAGCATTTTCTCCAATTATTGACGAAGGCGTTATGGACGCCTTAAGTCTGGATAAAGCTCTCGTCGCAAAGAATACGATCGGCGGAACGTCGCCTGCGAGAGTTGCTGAGGCTCTCGCGGCAGCTAAAGAAAGCCTAACGAAATAAATGGACACGACAGGACTTATCGCCGAAGTTGCACGGAATGAGCTGTTTCAGTTTCTAGGCATTCAGATCGTCGAGGCGACTGCCGAGCGTGTCGTGCTAACGATGGAGGTCACGCCGAAGGTGCATCAATACGTCGGCATTATGAACGGCGGCGTGTCGCTGTATTTATGCGAAACCGCTGCCTCCATTGGAGTTGTAGCCGGAGCAGATCTTACGAAAGTAACGCCTGTCGGAATCGAGATCAATGCCAATCATCTGCGAGCCGTCAGTAAGGGAATTCTTACCGTCGAGGCATCGCCGCTGCATTCGGGACGGACGATGAGCGTGTGGAAGATCGAGATCACCAATGACCGAGGCAAGCTAATTTGTACGTCACGCCTGACGATGCTAATCCAAAAACGGGTCGCCTACCAAGGAAATTAGCCACAGAAGGCAAAAAAACACAAATAAAACTAATCCAGTCGCCGAGATTCATCGCGGGCGAATGATCATTCCTTTTAAAGAACATGCAACTTAATTTTGTACCTTTTGTACCTTTTGTGGCTAAACTCTTACTATGCACAACTTTGTCCGAAATTTCATCACCGAATGGCGGCGGCTTGATTTGCCATTTGCGAGTGGAACTGTCGTGATCGCGGTTTCGGGAGGTGCGGATTCGGTTTCGCTGCTTTTGGTTCTGCATGAACTTACAAAACTGAAAAAGCTCGGGCATCGCATAGTTGCGGCGCATTTTAATCACAAACTTCGCGGAGCCGAGAGCGACGCTGACGAGGAATATGTGCGGCAATTGACGGCAAAGCTCGGAATGGAACTTACGGTCGGTCACGGAAATATCAGCTCCGAGGGTAATCTTGAGCAAAATGCCCGCGATGCACGTTACATCTTTCTAACGCAGACGGCCGAAAATCTAAGAGCATTTGCCGTCTTGACCGGACACACCGTTAACGACCAAGCCGAAACTTTTTTGATAAATCTGATACGGGGTAGCGGCGTCAAAGGGTTGTCTGGTATGAAGCCCGTTGGTAGTTTGGAGTTTAGAGTTTCTAGTTTCGAGTTAAAGAACCTGAACCCAGAAACTCAAAACCAGAAACTGCTGCTTGTTCGTCCGCTGTTGACCTGGGCGAAACGCATCGATACCGAGAGTTTTTGTCACGACCGCGAGATAGAATATCAATACGACACGATGAACGAAGATACTGCTTTCAAGCGGGTGCGTATTCGCAAAATACTGCTTCCGCTGCTCGCGGATTTTAATCCAAAGATCATAGAGACGCTTGCCCAAACGGCGGCACTGATGGCTGATGTGACTGTTCAAAATAAGCAAACCGAGACCTTAACAAAAGAATATTTATTGATCAAAGACCTCAAACTATTAGAGAAAGCTGAACTTTACCAGACAATTCGAAACTGGCTAGGACATCATCGTGGAAACACGCGTTCATTGCAACTGATGCATATCGAGGCGGTTGGCCGTTTGATATTGAGCTCGAAAAGCGGACGAGTGGCGGAATTACCCGGCGCGCGGGTGACAAAAACGTTAGGAAAACTGCGCTATGAAGAGAATTAGGTTGATAAATCTGCATCAGCCAACTAAAATCAAAGGTTGACGTGGAATACCGGGTCGCGTGTGTTTGAAAACAACGCGCCCGAAGCGACTATCATCAAAGTTAAGCTGTTAGTTACGATGAGAGTTGATTTGGAGGCTATAAATTGAGTTCTAAGGCAAAACAAGTTCTGTTGTGGTTGATGATAATTTCGAGCGCGCTGGTCTTTGTCTGGTATTTGCAGACAAAACAGATCACGCCGCCAAAGGAATTGGATTTTACTGCGGCAATGACGCAGATCAAAAACAAGGATATCAAGGAGATCACTGTAAAACAGGACACCTTGGAGCTGACAAATAAGAGCGACGTCAAATTTACGGCTAAGCTCGACACGAGTGACTCTACGCGTGACCAGATCTTTGCTGCGGCGAAAGATACTGACACTGTCGTCAAATTAGAGTCGCCGTCCAGCAGTGTGTGGATGCAGGTGCTATTTAGCATGCTTCCGTTCATATTGCTGATGGGCTTTTTAGCTTTTACTCTGCGGCAAATGCAGGCGGGCGGTAACAAGGCTCTCAGCTTTGGCAAATCCAAAGCCAAACTGCTCAATAACCAGCAAAAACGGGTGACGTTCAAGGACGTGGCCGGCGTTGACGAAGCTAAAGAAGAGCTGCAAGAGATCATCGAATTTCTCAAAGACCCGCAAAAGTTTCAAAAGCTTGGAGGTAAGATCCCCAAGGGCGTGCTGATGGTGGGCCCACCGGGAACCGGTAAGACTTTGCTTGCAAAGGCCATCGCCGGTGAAGCAAATGTTCCGTTTTTCTCGATCTCAGGTTCGGATTTTGTCGAGATGTTCGTCGGTGTCGGTGCGAGTCGCGTTCGCGATCTGTTCGAACAGGGCAAGAAAAATGCTCCGTGCATCATCTTTATTGACGAGATAGACGCTGTCGGACGCCATCGCGGTGCCGGTCTTGGCGGCGGGCATGATGAACGCGAACAAACCCTGAATCAATTGCTCGTCGAAATGGACGGTTTCGAGTCTAATGACGGCGTTATTCTTGTAGCTTCGACAAATCGCCCGGATGTTCTCGACCCTGCATTATTGAGGCCGGGACGTTTTGATCGCCGTGTCGTGGTCGGACGGCCCGACGTTCGCGGACGCGAAGGCATACTGAAAGTCCACACGCGTAAGATACCGCTCGACGAGGGTGTCGATGTAAACGTCATCGCTCGCGGGACTCCCGGTTTTACCGGAGCTGATCTGGCAAACATCGTTAACGAAGCAGCCCTTAACGCTGCTCGATATAACAAAAAAGTCGTTGGTATGGTCGATTTTGAGATCGCTAAAGACAAAGTGATGATGGGAGCCGAGCGTAAAAGCATGGTCATCTCAGATGAAGAAAAACGCAATACCGCGTATCACGAATCTGGTCACACGATGGTTGGCTTAAAAATCCCGTCAGCCGATCCGGTTCACAAGGTTACCATCATCCCGCGGGGGATGGCCCTCGGCGTTACCCAATCTTTGCCGGAAGGTGATAGATACAGCCATACGAAAGAGTATCTGCTCGGACAAATTGCGATGCTTATGGGCGGACGTATTGCTGAAGGTTTATTTTTCGGTAATGAAAAGGTTACCACCGGAGCGTCAAATGATATCGAACGTGCAACGGTACTCGCACGCTCGATGGTTTGTGAATATGGAATGAGTTCGCTCGGGCCGCTCACGTTCGGTAAAAAAGAAGAACAGATATTTCTCGGCCGCGAGATCTCACAGCATCGCGATTATTCCGAAGACACCGCGATCCAGATCGACCAAGAGGTTAGAAGGATCATCGACGAGCAATACAAAATTGCCGAGGGCATCATTACTGACAATAAGGATGCAATGATCCGCTTGGCTGAGGCTCTGCTCGAATTTGAGACGCTTGATGCGGTTCAGATCCGGCGTGTCGTCGCAGGTTTGCCGCTCGATTCAGATAATTCGCCAACTACGGATGATGACGGATCACCGGAAACCGAGGAAACGTCAAAGAATCCTTTCAAAAAACCGATCCTGCCGCCGATCACGGGGAATAATCCAGCAACGGCTTAAGTCGGAAACACGACCGGTAGGGAGTGTGTAAAATACTGAGAACCGGGATCGTTAGTCGAACCCGGTTCTTTTATTATGGAAACTTCTTTTTCAAGTGACACACTCCTTACCGGTCGTGTTTCCGCCACATGGCAAACTTCACGCCGCGAACTATTGCTCGACCGTCCATTGGTGATGGGCATACTTAATGTCACGCCGGACAGCTTTTCCGACGGCGGGGAGTTTTTGTCGATTGACGACGCATTGCGGCAAGCCGAAAAGATGATCACAGAGGGTGCCGATATTATAGACATCGGCGGCGAATCAACTCGGCCCGGGAGCACACATATCTCGGCAGAAGATGAGGCCAGACGTGTTGTTCCGGTTATTTCAAGTCTGGCGAAACGATTCGACATCCCAATTTCAATTGACACCACAAAATCAATCGTTGCAAGGCAAGCTATTGAAGCCGGAGCGGAAATTATCAACGATATTTCCGGCCTGCGTTTTGACGAAGATGTTGCGAGGGTCGCTGGTGAATCGAATGCGGGATTGATCTTGATGCATTCCCGCGGTTCGTTCGAGACTATTCACACCGAACCGCCTGTCGATGACATTGTCACAGAAGTTATTGCAGGTCTCCGCCACTCGATACAATGTGCTAAAACTCATGGTGTCCGTGACGAACAGATCGCGGTCGATATCGGCATCGGTTTTGGTAAGACGTTTGAGCAGAATTTAGAATTGCTTACGAAACTTGATAAGATTGTATCCGAATTCAAAGATTATCCGATGCTGGTCGGTGCGTCTCGCAAATCCTTTATCCGAAAGATATTGGGTGATGTTGTGCCTTCGGAAAGACTCGGCGGGAGCCTTGCGACGGCTCTTATAGCTATTAGAAATGGAGCCAGTATATTGCGGGTTCACGATGTCAAAGAGACGGTAGCCGCTATCAAGGTATTTACTCGGATCGGTTCATATTAGTTTGTCATGATAAGGCTTACATCACAGGTTTTTTGGCTTTGGTTCTTATTTTCTGCAGTCACTTTTTTGACTCATAATGTTTTCGCGGATGTAGCTACTCCTACTCCAAAGCGGTATTTGGAGGAGCAGCCCGGATATCCGTGGGGTCAGATCCTAGGGATCAGCCTCTTTGTATTGGCAGGTGTATCGGTCATAATTTGGATCTTTTCAAAAGTCTCTAAGAGAGCATCAAAATGAAATTTATACGATTTTCGTTGGTCTTGACCGTATTTTTTTTGGCAACAGGTTTTACCGAGTGCTACAAGCCTGTGACCAACTCCGGCTTGCCGAATAATATTAAAACTATTGCGGTTCCGGCGTTTCAATTTGAGGCAAAAGGACTGCGGTATAAAGTCGAGACGCGGTTTACCGAGGCGGTGACAAAAGAGATCATCAGGCGCGGCAACGGGCTCAAGGTTCAGGGTTCACGTGCCGGTGCGGATGCCGTTCTTGAAGGCACCATCCGTGATTTTGGTTTTTCTGGAGTTCTGCTCGATAGCCAAGGGCGTGCCCGTGTTTATGAAGTAACTATTGTCACCGCAGTTACGATCCGTGATAAAAATAACAAGATCCTCTACGACAATCAAAATTTCATTTTCCGCGACTCATTTGAATTCACGTCCGATCCGCGTTCGTTTTTTAACGAAGAAGACCCTGCTGTCGAACGCATGGCCCGTGCATTTGCCGAGGCGGCTGTTTCTGCTTTTGTTAACGGCATCGGTGTGAAAGAAGAGAAAAAATAAGCGAAGAGTTTTCAACGCAAAGTCGCAAAAGAACAAAGTCGCAAAGTAAAGAATTAGATATTTTGATTACTATGACTTCCAAGTTATTTTGTTTTTTCTTCTTTTTGCGTTTTTGCTTCTTAGCGTCTTAGCGTTAAAAATCTTATGGCAGTTTTAACTCGGGAAAATTTAAAGGCCCAATTAAAACAAGGTGTGATTGCACCCGTGTATGTGTTGTTTGGAGCTGAGACGCATCTTCGCGATGCTGCTGCCAAATATATCGCTGATCTTGCGTTTTCCGAGGGTGATTTTCGAGATTTTAACGACACAACCTTTAGTCTAAATACAGAAGACAATCTAAAACGAGCTCTTGCCGTAGCTCAGGAGATTCCAATGATGGCGTCCCGGCGTGTCATACGCATTAACGATCTACGGATTTCCGCCACGG
>JBKJRA010000351.1:0-8898 GCA_046594975.1 Pyrinomonadaceae bacterium
GACGGCAAAAATATCGGAGCCGACATTGCACCCGAAGCGTTTCCGAAATAACCTCACCGTATGAAACCCAAATGCAAGATCGTCGCGATCTCGGACGTTGAGCATCTGCAGCAGATCTACACCGGATTTGCGCTGCTCGATGCAGGCGATGTGGTAGATGTGAGTCAGGAAATTCCGGCTGAATTTACAGGAAATAAAACCGATGGCGATCGCTGGGCCGATTACAAATTTTACAACACGACCGTCATACTAAATGACCGCATCAAGATCTGCTACGACCTGCATGATCGAAATTGGATCGACGAAAAAATACTCGCCGATGTCGATTTTTATTTCAAACGCAGTTTCGATCCGGCACATATTGCGACGCTGAACCACAAAGACAAAGTATTTCCCCTCGGCCTTAATTATCAAGTCACGAGCCCGCAACGCGACATATTCAAACTACAACGCGCCGCTTTTTACGGCGGCAAAGATAAGCTCAAAATAATAATACGGTCGCTTCGGCTTGACGATTATCTTGGCGGCAAAGATCCCGTGCGAATGGACAATCTTGAGGCACTACCCGACGCCGATGCGGAGCCGCGGGTACTGTTTATGGCGCGGGCTTGGGACACAGCAAAGATCGAATCGAAGATTCAAAAGCTGGCCGTCGAGGCATTAAATGAGACGCGTGCAGAGTGCGTTCGGGTACTACGAAAACAGTTTGGCGATAGATTTTTCGGCGGGCTCGCTCATGACGATTATTCAGCGAAGCATTTCAGCGACTGTTTATTGCCAGACGCGGGATTGTCGCAGAAATCTAAATTCCTTGAAACTCTCAAAAGCTTTCCGATCTGTGTGACGACCGTTGGCCTAAACGGTTCGAACGGCTGGAAGCTCGCCGAATACGCCGCCCTCTCAAAAGCGATCATCACCGAGCCGCTTGTTTATAACGTGCCAGGTAACTTTGAAAAGATGCAGAATTATCTCGAATTTACAACACCGGACAGTTTGGTTGAGGCTACGACGCGATTATTCGAAGACCACGATCTGCGGCAGTCTTTGATGTCCAATAATTACAATTATTACCGGTCAAACGTCCGAGCGGACGCTCTCGTTCTAAACAGTCTGAATGTTGTTTTGGAAAAGATCGGCGAGCCTGTGATCTCAAACTAAATGATCGTAGATCTCGATAACAGCCTTGATATTTGCGGAACCGTCGTCGTTCGAAATGCGGTTGCCAGATTCTGAAATTACTTTCTGCACCATCTCTTGCAATCCTTGTTTGTCACCGACTTTGATTAAATGAACACCGTCGGGACGGTTTCCGGTATCGGTCACGATCACGGGAGTGCCCAAAAACAAAGCCTCGTGGACGGAGATGGCATCACCGTCAAACAGCGTCGTACGTAAAACGATGTCCGCGTCATTCATCAAATGAAGCGTGACGGCGTGATCTACGTTTCCGGCGAGATAAATATCATCGGGACAACCACTTGAGGCAATAGCCGTCTCAACATCGCTTTGCATTGATCCGCCGCCGACTATCATCAATCCGGCGTTTGGCAGATCGGAGAGAATACCTTTCATCGCCGCTATCTGCATCAGCGGATCGTAATCGTTCTCAAGTCCGCCGACCGCAAGCAGTAGAGGTGAGTGTGTCTTACAAAATTCGGCCAATTCCTTTGGAACCGTGACGCCCTCGTCAGGCAGTTGCAAAGCAAAAGGAGCGATTACGGATATTCGTGCGTCAGGCACGCCGAACCGCCGAAAAACACTGGCAAGGTCATCGTTAACTGCGATTATTTTAGAAAAACGTCGAAAAACGATGCCCATTACAGATGACGTATTTGCTGTTTTTGCCGCGTCAGTTGTCGCAAATCCGCCGGAGTGCAGCGTTAAAATACTTCGTCTACCACCAAAAATCGAGCACGCATAAGCCAAGGCCAAAACCCGCATCGTGACATCGCCGCCGATATGCAAATGCAGAACATCGAATTTAAGCGTTCTAAGCAAGCCGATAATAGCGGTCTTGGAACGCGGATGATAGACGTCCGGTTCATCTCGAACGCTGCTGCTTTTCGATGTTGCTATGATAGAACATTGATGCCCGCTTCGATGCAATTCGTCGCGGATCGCGAGCATATTGCGGCTGATCCCGCCCTCAGGCGGCGGATATGGGCCGAGTTGTAAAACATGAAGCGGCATCATTTTAGAAATGAATTATACAACTCAAGCGTCGATGAAAGTTGATCGCCTTCGAAAAATTTGTCAGCGACGCACTGCTTCCCTGCGGCCCCAAATCTTTTGGCTTTTCTATCGTCATCTAGGAGATCGATCAAACGCAAGGCCATGGTTTCGTCGTCGTCTGATGCGACTAGATGACCCGTTTCATTCTCGACAATAGCCTCAGCCGCACCGCCGACATTCGTCGCGATGACCGGTTTTCCGGCGGCCATATATTCGAGTATCGAATTAGAAAAACCCTCGGCGGTCGAGGTCAGCGCACAGGCATAAGATGCAGAAAGTAAAGCGGGAATATCGCTGCATCTGCCTATAAAATGGACATTCTCCGCGATACTAGTTGCGGCGGCTGTCGCTTTGAGTTCGTTTTTCAAATCGCCTTCACCGGCGATAACAAAATGGGTTTTGGGCACGGCTTGTGAGACAGCTTTCGCTGCACGCAAAAACATCGGGACGTTTTTCACTTCGTGTCTTAGGTTTGCGACAAGAGTAATAAATCGTGTGTTTTCGTCCGATGGTAAGCCGTATTTTTCGCGGTCTAACTCATTAATATTTTCAAATCGTGTGAGATCAAGACCGTTGTAAATTACTTTTAATTTATCATTCGAAATGCCGCATTCGACGAGGTGTTGTCGGACTGCAGCCGAGTTTGCGACTATGGCATCGGCACGTCCAAACGCAAGTTTTTCCACAAATTCCTGCGCATTCGAACGCATCCCGCCGGTTTCGCGTTTTGATGTGAGCTTTACCTCGACGCCTGCTAGCCGGGCCGCAGCCATGCCGAAAACATTAGTATAAAAATCGTGCGTGTGGACGAGGTCTATCTTGTTTTCGCGCAAATACGCGGCACAGGCTCGCACCTGTCTGACAAAGTTTGCGTTAAAGAAAGATGACAGCGGAAATTCGGGAATGTTATCAAAACCCATCTCAGCCATTTCGGCGAGCAAAACGCCTTCGCTATTGAGCGTTGCGACATAAATGTCGTGAGTCGCATCCGTTTTCATTAGCCGCGTCAAAGCGACCGCCTGACGTTCGGAACCGCCCTGATGAAAGCTGCCGATGAATTGTAGTATGCGTTTTTTCACCTGATCGGTGTGTTACAGGGTCTTTTTCTTGCGCCCTTTCTCGGCCTTGATGTAGAGTTCGCTGCCGACGCGGCGTATGGCGGCGTGATTACCGCCCCGTTTGTCGAGGACCTCGTTTCCGTCAATTCTCAGTCTGTCGCCGTCTATCAAAATGTACTCCTCCGGCTGAGTCTCACCGCTGCTCAGACGTGCCCAGGAATATCTGAAATTTGTGTCGAACAAGCCTGTTTCTATCATCTGTCCCGGCTCGTCGTTGTAAACAAACAGGTCGGTGTAGCCGTTGTATTTTATGACGAAAGCACGCCCTGACGCCATCGGAACCTCCGTCACCTCGGACGGCCTTACACCGTGATCGGCTGACAAAATTATCGTGAAAAACTCCTGAGTTCCCTGCCCCTTCGATACAAAACGCATAAACGGAGCGTTGATCTTGTTGCCGTGATTGGTAGAGATCCAGCTTTCCTTTCGCTGCCATTCGCCGTGGTCGCCAAAAGTAAAAATACGATGATCGCGGTCACCGACCCAATCTCCGTTGCCGCTTATCACGGGCTTGATACCCTCCGCAAAATGAAAATTGAGCGAATATTCATGTTCGCCTGACGCCTCGGCCAAGTCACGCATTACCACATAATCGCCCTTAATGGACAGGATGCTGCGTGTGTGCGTGACCGGATCTTGTAGGCGTTCGTAGCCGTCATGCGAGCCTTCCAAAAGGTCAAAGCGATCCTCTTTTATCCAGGTCTTGAGTGTTGTCTTAGCCTTTGTTTTCCAGTCAAATGTCCTGCCCGTAGCCGAAGATGACATCCCGTCAACCGCAAGCGTATTATGAGCCGTGCTTGAGCGAAAATAGTCGCGCATTTCGCGGGATTCATGATATGTGTAGGTGCCGGAATCGACTAGCAAGGTTTTACCGTGCAGAGCAAGTTCGATCGAGAGCGCGTCGGCGTGCCCGTGTCCGCCCGCTAGCGAGCCAACCTCGCCGCAATCAACCACAAGCACGTTGTCAGTGTCGTCCCAACCGTCACGCATGACATAATAACCGCCGTCGGGAAAAGCTTGTGTCGTCGCTTCGGGTTCAGTTGCCTCGCGAGCATTGAACGAATCGATGCCTATGGTTCCGAGCAGCCAAAATATCTCTTCGCTTGGCGCGCGGCTGACAAACTTATGGTCACAACGATCAAAAATAACTGAGCTGACCGCGAGCGTACCGCGAAAATCGTCAGAGCGGGCGTTTGTCAGCGGCAGCATCCGTCCGCCATCGTCGTCACCGATGATCGGCGTGCGGCCGTCGGGCATCGTCAGATGCATCAGATGATCGGATGCGGCTTGGAGCCGTTCCTCCAGTTCCTGGCCGCGTAGATCGAAATTAGAATCGCGATCGAGCGATCTCAAGATCACAAACTGCGTATAAATATCGACCGTGTAACGCTGATACCAGCTGCTCTGCTCAAAATAGACCCCGTCAGCGTGGATCTGTTTGGTGACCTCGCTAAACAGAATATCCTCGCCAAGTTGTCGCCAACGCCCCGCTGCTTTCAGAAATGACAGCTGAGTTCCGATGTAATAGAGGCCAAGAGCTTCGCCGGTCAGATGTGTGTTAGGGCTGTAGTATTTAGAAAGATATTGCTCGATGTGTCGAGCGTGCAGATATAGATATTTTATAGCTTTTTTGAAAAGCTCAGGTGTCAGGCTCTCGGAATCACGAAAGAAATGAAACGCCCAGATCCATGACATCGCGCGAATCGATACCTCAAGACTGCTCGACCAATTGACACCAACACCGGGCGGATTTTGCTCCATCCACGAATCAAGATGGGCAGCGAAAGCCGCAGCATAACGCTCGTCGCCCGTAAGCAAAAACGCTACACCGAGCGTAAAAAAATGCTGATGCCGATTAAGCTCCCAGATGATCTTTTTGTTGCCCGTCTCGCCTGTCTCGATTTCGTCAAACTCTTTCCAATGCTTGAGTGGCGAACGTTTTGCAGACAGAGGCTCTCGATGCCAGTCGATCTCAGTCCCGACGTATAAATTCTTAAATCCAAGAAGATCGATGCGTCCCTCGAGAATTTCTTCGGCGGCTTCGATAAAACTGTGGGCCGATGTTTCGCCAAAAATCTCACGAAACTGGACGGCGGCTTTTGCCGGATGCTTGAACGAAGCAAAAAAACTCACGTCACCGTTTCTATAGAATTTTTGCCAGAGACTCTCGGCAATGATCGGAGCCTTGCCGAATTGGTTTGCATCGACATGGCTGATAAACTCTTCGTCGGTCGGCACCTGGAGGCCGCGTTTCTGCTCACGATAGACAGAAAAGGCCTGTCCGCCGCGGGTCCGGATCTCGTCCCAGCTGCGTATCTTTTTCAGTTTTTCGAGCGGTTTCGCCATCTCAACTGCCATAATAACAACCTTTACTTCGTCTCCGCCATTATTGAGCGTAACCGATGATCGCGATACTGATGCGGCTCACCTCTTTGTCCCTCGATCGCCGCCACCGCGATATTAAATGCCTCGCGTGTCGAAGCAAAATGAACTTTATAATCTCCCGACTTATCGCCGGCCTCGATGATCTCGTTAAAAAATCTCACCGCATCTTCACCAATGCAAGTCGATTGATCGTGATCAAAAAAGCCGTGGCAGTATAGTTTCACAAAGACCAGATCCGACCTGCCCGCGACGGTCACATTCGCCGATGTCCAGCGCCTAAATCTCGCGGGATCCAAACCTTGGTTTGCTGTCAACGCACCATCCTCGATTCGAGGCACCGGAATTCCTTTGATCGTGCGGGTCCAGTTAAACACTAGCGGCCCTGTAAATATCAGTGGTAATAGTGGTTTATTTCCATTTACACGGACACGATTTCCCTGTCGATGCGGCACCGGCGTGTCCATCGGTATGCCGCATTCGTAGATCTGGTTTATCATAGCGACCTGTGATTGATCCGGGGCGGACGGCAAGGTCATGTCTGCGTAACAGCCCGTGTCGCGAAGTATCTCCATCTCGTTATCGACACCGCAAAAACGTCCGCCGCACGAATTAGCAAGAGCAAGATTACCGTGGACAAACGCGTACATCGGGTCGCCAATGCCGTCCATTCGCGAAAGGCATTTATGTTTGTCCGCAAGTGTGTCGCGAAACTCGATGAGCATCTTTGTCAAGTTTTCAGCCGTGTCGGGCTTATCGACGCCATGATGAAGATGCACCTCAGTCTCGCCAAGCCCCTCAGCCTGCATCTCGGCCATAATGTCGAGAATTTCGGAATGATATTGCTCGGCCGGGTAAAAATTTGTGTGGCGAAACTTGGTCCCGTCAGCATCGCGAACTGCTTCACCGGTGGCTCTAGCAAGTTTGTGATATTCCACTAGTCGCTCCATTTGCGTTTTATGATCGAGAACGCCGCCCTCGCTCCAACCGGGTTCGAAGTGGTTGGCGATTATAAAAATAATGTGCTTTTTCTCAAAGGCCGTTTGCTCCAGCATCGACCCGACGCGCGACAACGGATAGCGTGCGAGCCACGGCAGATTCCAGCCAAGTTTTGTCAGAAAAGTCGGGTCGGTCATAAACAATTAAACGGGAGTTTCGGCCGCTGCGGAAGCGGCGTGTTTTGATATAAGCTTTCGCAAGAGATTTTTGACTGTCTGTTTTTCTTCATCCTCGATCACGCCCCACAGATTGGAAGCGAGCAGATAGATCGGAGCATAGACGCAGCCGGAGATCAGCATCACGAGGCTGCCGCCAACGAAATTAAGCGTGCTGAGTTTGGTCGTCGAAAACGACGATTCGGCAACTTGTTTGCCCAGATCGAATAGATAAACGTGGATATTTTTATAGATAAAATAGGTGATGACCCCGGCGAAAAGACTGATGACAGCGGTCTTCACAACATTTTTGAGCAGCGGCAGGTGCTGCCAGCCGAGGCCAAGTTTGTAGACGACAATACTCTCGGTGATACACTTTTCGAGCAATATCGCCCCGACTGCCGTCGCGATCATTCCGGTCAAACCAAAATAACCGAGACCGTAATACAGCATGCAAACCATTACACAAAGCACCAGCAGACGCGTCAGCAAAAATATTCGCCCAAGTTCTTTGAACGATCGCACGATCGGATCTGTGATCAAAATGCTAAATGGCAAAAGCGTCAGATTGATCATAAAAACAGGAGCACTAGCCTCATACTTTTCTGTGAACAGCGTGATGATAAATGTATTTGCCGTAATCATCAAAAACACGTAAATCGGAAAATAAAAAAACGCAAGTTTTTGCATTGCCCGGGCAGTCAGGCGGATCATCTCGTCGCGGTCGCCTGCTTGCTGTAAGGCGTTCATACGCGGGATGAGCACCGAGGTGACCGATTCGGCAAGCATCGTCATCAGCGGTATCTCAAAACATCCGTAGGCGTAGAGCGCGAATTCGGCGGACGAGAATTTATAGCCGACAAAGTAATTGTGGATGTCGTTTTGTGCGATCCACAAGATGCCTGCAAGGCCGAATGGCAGTGCATATACAAGCTGTGTGCGAAAAAACTTAGCTTCGAATCCGTGCCAGAATCTGGGGAATCTTGAGCCAAGATACCAGAATAGAATGAACGTCTGCAAGATCCCCTGGATCATCGCCGCGTAGAGAAACGATTCAACCGTCGCGAATATCAGAACGGCTCCGCCCATCAGCAGCGTCTTGGAAAATTGTGCAAGGATGATAAACCCGGTCGCGACCTTGGCTTCCTGATTGGCGATGGCGACTGTTTCGAGAAACGTCGAAAACACCCATATCCAGATGATGACGCCGATCTTCGGTGCCATTTTCGTCAGTTCGTCGCTTTGGAAAATGTTACCGATGGATTGCGGATAAAGACACAGAAACAGGCAGGCCAGCCCGCCGACAACGAAATTGAACAGCAGAATATTAAAGATCGCCGCTCCGCGCCGCTCTTCGGTTTCGCGTGCGAGAAAGTAAAACGCGCTCATCGACACGCCCATCGGCAGCAGCGTCGCGACGTTCATTATCACCTGAAACGCCTCGCGATAATGCCCGACCTCGTCCTGTGTCAAATAGCGAACGATCAGCAGCGGCAGCATAAAACTAAACGAAAAGCCGATGATCTTAGCGACCAACAGCCATGCACTCTGCTGGCGCAGCGTCTGTTTTGGAGTTATTGGGTTATCTGATGCTTCGGACATGGCACTCTGACTTAAAAGGGTTTTTTTGCCTTTATACTTTGCGGGCATTCCGCAGACGACCGGGGCAGGCCGCACAGAATTCCTATTAAAATAAAGACCGAATCAAGGTGAGATTTCAATTATTTGTCGAGAAATAACAGGCGTAGCAACTGGGAGATTTGAATCAAGCAGCTCGTTTGATATCCGCCGCCTCATATTCAGGAAACATAATGATCGCCGGATGAACACCGAATGCTTTAGCAAGATGCTCTGCACGTTTCTTTCCAATATCGACCCGGTTATTTTCCAAAAGGCTGAGATTTGTAGCACTAATACCTGACTGCGTCGCAAGTTCTTCCTGTGTCCAGCCTTTCAACTCACGCAGGATCTGAATTACCCGACCGGTCGAAAGACTAACGTGCCGATTAGCC
>JBKJRA010000037.1:0-4890 GCA_046594975.1 Pyrinomonadaceae bacterium
CGGCTTTCAGGGATGATGCGAACAGTCGGCTCTTTCTTGCTTTGGGCAATTCCCTCTTGCAATAGAGCGTGCAATTTTTCGGGTGTGCGGCCACGCAGATAATCACCTGTTCGGATAACGATGCGGTCAAAGTTTTCACCCGCGATCTTGCCAAATTCGCGAATATCGTCATCGCGGCGGTCGCCAGTTCCATTTAGAACGCACGTTCTATATTTATTAGGTAGTTTCGAGATAAAGTTAGTTAACCCTCTGAGTCCGGCTGGGTTATGAGCATAGTCCATAAGTACCGTAACGTCGCCGATCTCGACAAAATTGAGCCTTCCCGGTGTCTGAGCCATACCGGAATTAAATGTTGTAAGGCCATTACGGAGGTCTTCGAGCGAGATGCCGTGAACAAAACATGCAAGCGTCGCCGCGAGTACATTTTGCACCATAAACTCAGCACGCCCGCCGTATGTCAGCGGTATATTTACTGCACGCTCGATACGGACTTTCCATTTACCTTTGAGAATAGTGACGTAGCCATTCTCATAAACACACGAGACGCGACCGCGTTCGGCACGGCGTTTAATAACCGGATGATTTTCGTCCATCGAAAAACACACGACCTTGCCATCGACTAGCTCTTTCATCTTATAGACGAGTGGATCTTCGGCATTCAGAACAGCAAAACCTTTCTTTGACACGGAACGCGGCACCACCGATTTTACGCGAGCGAGATCTTCGAGCGTGTTTACATCCTTGAGACCTAAGTGATCGGCGGCGACATTCATCACGATACCGATGTCGCAGTGGTCAAAGCCCAACCCCGAGCGGATAATACCGCCTCGAGCCGTCTCGAGCACCGCCACATCAACCGTCGGATCTTTTAGCACAAGTTGAGCCGAAACCGGTCCCGTGTTATCACCCGCGACGATCTGCTGATTGCCAATATATGTGCCGTCTGTAGTCGTAAACCCTACTGTGCGGCCGCTGTTTTTCAGAATATGAGCGATAAGTCGCGTCGTCGTGGTTTTGCCGTTAGTTCCTGTAATAGCAAAGATCGGAATACGCGCCGGGGTTCCCGGCGGGAAAAGCATATCGATCACATGTTCCGCTACATTACGCCCGATTCCCTCGCTCGGGGCAAGATGCATACGAAAGCCCGGAGCCGCGTTGACCTCGATGA
The DNA here is from genome assembly GCA_046594975.1 of Pyrinomonadaceae bacterium. Classification (GTDB taxonomy): domain Bacteria; phylum Acidobacteriota; class Blastocatellia; order Pyrinomonadales; family Pyrinomonadaceae; genus OLB17. The sequence continues at coordinate 1,169 of JBKJRA010000037.1, forward strand.
TCCCGCCGCCGTTCTCGCTAAGCGGCTCGCTTACATTCGGAGCGATGACATCAACACCTGCAACATCTAGCCCGATTATCTTAGCTATTCGCTCGAATAAAAATACGTTCTCAGGATGCACCTCGTCAGTCCTGTCGATAGCAGTACCACCGGTAGAGATATTTGCCGTCGTCTTGAGATGTAGTTTCTCGCCTTTCTTAAGAACTGTGTCGAGAGTGTATCCGGCCTTAGCTATACACCTCATTGTTTGATTATCAATATCTATCTGCGTTAGAACATTTTCGTGCCCATAACCGCGACGAGGATCTTCGTTTGTTTTGTCGATCAGTTTTTGTATGGAGCATTTACCGTCACCTATAATATGCGCCGGAACACGTTCGGCGACCGCGATCAGACGGTTATTTACAACCAATGCACGAAAATCTTCGCCGATCAGCTGCTTTTCGACGATGATGTATCGCGAATATTCCTGAGCTTTTTCAAAGGCGATATTGGCATCGGCAAGATTGGTGATACCGACGGTCGCACCTTTACCATGATTGCCATCAAGTGGTTTAATTACAACGGGATAGCCTACATTACCTATAGTATCTTCAAGGTCTTCGATGTCACGTATTTTGTAGCCTTTCGGAACCGGAACACCCATGTCACCCAGCAGTTTTTTGGTCGCGTGCTTGTTCCCGGCAATATCGACCGAGATCATATTTGTATTTACGGTGGTTGTCGCTTGAATACGTTTTTGATGTACGCCGTAGCCAAGTTGGACAAGCGACTGATCATTGAGCCGAATGAAGGGTATATCGCGATTGTCAGCTTCCTCAACCAGTGAGCCCGTCGATGGGCCGAAACGCACATTCTCACGGATCTCCCGCATTTCCTGAATATCAGCAGCAAGCCTCGACTTTATTTCCGTTAGATCTTTGCCTTCGGCCAGATCGAGCCAGAGACGAACCGCCGTGCGTCCCGCAAACCGTCCAACTTCTTCCTCAAGGTAGCTGTAAACGACGTTATAAATGCCTTTTTCACTCGTTTCGCGGGTGCGTCCGTAGCCGGTGTCCATGCCCGAAAGTGTCTGTAATTCGAGAGCAAAATGCTCGATGGCGTGACCCGCCCAAGTTCCCTCAACAACTCGTTTTAGAAATCCGCCCTCTTCTCCGTAACTGCAGCCGTGTGATTGTAGCGTCGGCAAAACTTCGACCATACGGTCGTAAAAGCCTTTGATCTTATTCGTCGGTTTTTTCTCATAAGCGCCTATATCGAGACGCATTATGATCAGCTTTTTCCAGTAACCGCTCCAATAGTTTGGGCCACGAAGTGTGCGTATTTCAAGAATATTCATAATTCCAAATTCCAGATTCCAAATTTAACGACTAACTTAACTTTCTTCCCCGCAGGTCTGAATCGCGAAGATACCGTTGAAAGCCCGAGATTTGATTACTCGTCCTTACCAATCGTTCAGATAGCGAGGCCATCTCGATTTCCGATATATAACCTCTTTCATGGGCAAACATTGCTTGAGACCTCATTTCACCACAAGACCCTTTTGCTATTGAAAGGAAGTTGATAAATTCTTTGTTGCCATTCCGCTCAAAACCTTCAGCAATGTTCGAAAAAACTGATATTGCTCACCGCCTTATTTGATCCCGTAATGCGAAATCCTTTACAAACTCTGGCTTCAAAGTCAGATCATATATCAGGCTCGCATTTTCAAATGCGAGTTTCCATACTTCCAAATCTTCAAATCGTTTTATGCTCGTCATGTTAAAAATCTGGAGTCTGGAATCTGGAATCTGGAACCTGGAATCACCCTAAATCCGGTAACAAAAACTCATTCGACGGCTGTATCGGATTGCGTTCGAGGTAGTTGTAAACAAGTCCCTCTCGTAGCACGTGAAACTGAACCCCGCAGATGCTAAATGCTTCATTATCAGCGACTTCAGCTATTTCATTGAATGTAATTTCTGAGCCATCAACAATCGTTGTCGAACCCTGGCCAAACACCTCAAGTACTCCGTGACCGTCTAAAATTATAGCCGTATTTTCATCAATTCCAATACCTAAATTATATGGGTTATATGACACTGCCGTAATAAGTCGGCTGATGCGTCCGCGCTCGCTGAAATGTTGATCGATGATGATGTTTTTCAAGAACCCAAGCCCTGGCGAGAGTTTGACGGCGTTCTTATGAGGATGCGAACTCGGCTCACCGCGAACGATCATTGACGTGCTCATTGCCGCTGCACCGGCGCTTGTTCCGGCCATTACGACGTTGGTTTCGCGAACTTTTTTACGCAGAGCCTCCGCAAGCTTAGTTCCGCCAAGCAAAGACACAAGCCGCATCTGGTCGCCGCCGGTCATAAATACACCGGTAACGCCATCAGTCAGCTTTTCGACATCCGCTTGGACAATGTCCTGCCGCGAAGTCGCACGCAAAACACGCGGATTGGCTACACCAAGGTTCCGAAAAGCTTGTGTATAAACATCCGCAGCAAACTCCGGAAAGTCCGACGCGACAGGCACGATCAACACTTCTGCATTGTCGCCGCCCGCAAGTTCGAGAAACTTCTTTAAAATCCGCCGCTCGTTATATTTGTCCTCTGCCCCGCCTATGACGAGCAGATGTCCGCCGATTATCTCGCGATCGTGCGATTCACTCATTTGTTAATTATTACCTACTAAATTAAAGAAAACTTTACACTAAGTTAGTGTAAAGTTTGGTCCGGGTCAAGATTTGAGGAGATTTACCGCAGAGAATACAGTGATCACTGAGATAAAAACTGTTTCTAACCCCCGTGTTCTCTGTTAACTCTGTGGCTAGACTCTTCGTGAATTTCCTGCAAACTTCGAACCGTCACGTGTTCAGCTGATATTTTTGTGCCGATAGCTTCGATCAGAGCCTCGGCGCCTGTGATGGTGGTGACGCAGGGGACGTTGAATTGCAGAGCGGCCTTGCGGATGGCTTTTTCGTCGTAAAATGAAGACTGTCCAAGTGGAGTGTTGATAATAAGAGCTATCTCGCCTTGGCGTATCAGATCGGCGATGTTCGGGCGGCCCTCGTTGACTTTAAAAACGGTTTCACTTTCCAGCCCAACTTCGCGAAGACGGTTTGCCGTTCCAAAAGTCGCGACAAGTTTGAACCCAAGCTTATCGAGACGGCGTGCAAGCAACACCGCCTGGCCTTTGTCGGCCGCATTTACCGAGATGAAAGCTTTGCCAGCAAGCGGCAATTTCAGCCCGGCACCTTCCATAGCCTTGCCGTAAGCCTCGCCAAATGTCGAACCGACGCCCATCACCTCGCCCGTCGAGTGCATTTCCGGCCCTAGGATCGGGTCCACACCTGCAAATTTTTTGAACGGAAATACAGGTGATTTTACAAATATTTTCGGCACCGGCAGAACATCGGGCAGCTCAAAATCCGCAAGTTTCTTATCTCCCGCCATCACCAGCGAGGCGATCTTTGCGATCTGGACGCCAGTGGCTTTTGCGACGAACGGAACCGTCCGCGACGCACGCGGATTAACCTCGATCACGAACACGCGGTCATCCTGTATCGCAAATTGGATGTTCATCAACCCGACGACCTTGAGGGCTTTTGCAAGCAATTGCGTGTAATGCTGTATCGTTTCGAGATGCTCAGGGGCGATCTTTTGCGCTGGAAGGACGCTTGATGAATCACCGGAGTGAATTCCCGCTTCCTCAATATGCTCCTGGATACCGGCGAT
>JBKJRA010000199.1:0-3105 GCA_046594975.1 Pyrinomonadaceae bacterium
CTCCGGCTTCAAACTCGCCGCCATCCCAAGCTCCGTCGTGCAGACCGGCGTGTAATCCTTAGGATGCGAAAACAGCACGCCCCAACTGTCGCCCAGCCATTCGTGAAAATTGATCGTGCCCTGCGTAGTCTCCGCCGTAAAATCCGGTGCCTCGTCCCCTAATCGTATCGCCATAATATTTTCTCCAAAAATCAATTTATTTGATTATAGTCTATTCTTTGCCTGGCTCGTCTTCCTCGACTGCTAGTTCACTCTTTCTTAGTCTGAGGAGCGTGATGCGCTTTTCGTCGGCTTCGCGAATTTCGATCGCTAGGCCTTTGAGATCGAGTTGGTCTCCGACTTTAGGCACGTACCCAGCTTCCGAAGTAACTAGGCCGGCGATCGTAGTGTAATCTTCGTCTTCGAGATCGAGGTCGAAGATGCGTTCGACCTTATCTATATCGGTTGAACCGAGCACATCAAAATATCCGTCGTCGCCCTCGATGATCTCGATTATCTCTTCGTGACCGGTATCTTCATCTTCGATTTCGCCGACGAGCTCTTCGATAATGTCTTCGACGGTGACGAGACCTGCGACGCCGCCATATTCGTCGATAACGACCGCGATCTGGACGTGATGGTGCTGCATCGATTTGAGCAGTTCGGACGCAGTCTTGGTTTCAGGGACAAAGAAAGCATCGCGTTTGATATTTTCGACAGGTTCCTCTTTCCGGCCGCTCGCAAGTGCCGCGAGCAGGTCGCGGACATAGATCATGCCTTCGATCGAATCGATGCTGTCGCGATAGATGGGCAGGCGCGAATATTTTTCTTCGATCATCACGTCGCGGGCGTCTTTTATCGGTGTGCCGACAGGAACAGCGATAATGCCTGTGCGCGGGGTCATGATCTCGCCGGCACGTGTATCACCGAACTCGACCATCGTCTCGATCATTTCGCGTTCGTCTTCCTCGATGATGCCCTCAGCTTCGCCGACCTCCATCAAGGCCTGGAAATCTTCGGTATTGTCGTCTGATCTTTCATCCGCAGAGTCCGGTGAGAGTGTATTCTCAAGCCGCTGACGGGCCTTTGACCGGGTCGCCAGCGGCTCCACAAAGAATGAGACGATTATATAAACCGGGCGGATCGCCGGCAGTAAAAACAGCAGTTTTCGCTCGGTGTTGTTATGGACCAACATCCTCGGAATGATCTGGCGAAAAAGCACAGTCGCGATGACACCGATGACAAGAGCGGATATTAAAAGCTTTGTTTTTGATAGATTGAATTCGGAGATGATCACCGTCAAAAGAACGGTAAAACAGATAAGAAGAATCTGGATCACCGAGGAGAGAGCAAAGCGAAATCGAGGACGGTTTTCCAGCACCTCACGTAAGAATTTGGTTGAATTCTTTTTATCGCCAAACTCTTCGTCGGTCGAAATACGCCGCAATACGACGTCCGAAAGATGCGAAAACGCCGAATCCACCGTTGCTAAAAAAACCAAAGCGAGCAGAATAGCCACCGCGATGATGATCTCAAATTCCATAACTCATTAATTCTAATACGCGGACAGGAAAAACTGATATTGGTGGATGCGTTATTGATACGGTTCTCGCAATTATGTCGGTTGTGATTTTGTTCCGGCGTTCAATTTTGTCTGGTCCGAGCTAATGCAGTTTCCATTTTATCAAGCCGGAGTTTGGCAAGCTTTATACGGCCGTTGTCGGACTTTTGTGATGTTGATAGGCTCGCATAACTTTGTCGAATTAGAGGTTCTGCCTCGTCCAGTTTTTTCTCGTCAAGCAATACTTCGCCCAGAGCTCCTTTGGTTAAAGCAGTCATATAATGGGAATCCGGAAGGTTCTCTGACCTCAGCCTCAAGGCTTCTCGTAAGACATTTTCTGCTTCGGATGGATTTCCCAATTTGTTCAGTATCAACCCCTGGACGGTCAACGCGGTTGCAAAACTGATATATTTTGGGCTCGCGGTTTTACGATAATTTTCAAGGACGGCATTTATCATACGTTCGGCAGCTTGATAATCCCCTGCGGAGTATGCAACTTGAGCTTGCAGGCGAATATTGTCGTAAATTGCTGTTACGTCAGGCCCATATAGTTTGCGGTATAGAGCCTCGGCTTCGAGTAGGTTGGCTTGTGCATCTTTCAATTCCCCTTGTTCCATCTGGATCGAGCCTAAGAGTGTCAAAGCCGGTGCCAGCTCGACTTCTACTCCTGACAAAGCTCTTAGTTGTGCTACAACCGCTTCTTGAGACGATTTTGTTTCGTCAAATTTACCTTGATCGAGCAGGATCAATGTCAGCAGAGTCCGGCTGTGACGGTTGAGATTGCCTAGGTCGTATCGTTCAGAAACCTCAACGGAATCCTGCACTAGCTTTTCCGCCAGATCTCGATTTCCGCGGGCTCGCGACACGACCGCATAATCATTTTGAGACGTCACCAAAAAGGTCGGCTCTATCAATCCTTGCCGAAATGCATTCTGCAATTCCGGATATCGCCGTTCATATATCCCTAATGACCGATCGTAATCTGCCTTTAATAAATATATTGAGGCAAGACTTAATTCGGTCTTGAGGGTCTTCCGGTTCCCGCTTCCGTATAGTGCTATCTGTTCGGTAAGTGCAGTTTGCAGAATACGTTCGGCGTCATCGCTCATCCCTTGAGCCGCGTACCCTTCGCCTATTACTTGTCTGATCTCGGCTCGCACGTCAGGGTCCAATTGCAGATCATTACCGTCCAGCCGCCTCGACGCTTCATTAAGAATATCGACCATTGTGACCTGAACGCCCTTTTTACCGCTGCCGGCACTTTCAGGAACAGCTGTGAGGAGCATTTGCTGTAGAAACTTATTTACTGCCTCGGACTTTTCCGATTCGCGCCGAGCAACTTGAGCCTGCCATAGACTGACACCTAAACCCGTCAGGACTGCGATCAAAACCAGTGACGCCGCGGTTACTGCAATTTTGTTGCGTCTCACAAATTTGCTGGCCAGATAAATAAATGTGTTAGGACGTGCAGATATAGGCCGACCGGCGAGATGATCTTTGATGTCTTTTACGAGGTCCTCGACAGAGGCAAAGCGGCGTTCGGGCTCTTTGCGAAGTGCGGTAAG
>JBKJRA010000246.1:0-7297 GCA_046594975.1 Pyrinomonadaceae bacterium
TCGCATCATCCCTGAAAGCCGTGCCGCGATCCATCACGCGATCAAATACGGACGCAAAGGCGAGCTTGTCGTGACCTTGGCTGACAGAGTGCCAGACGATATTAAGTACGTGCAGGAATATCGGGATATTGTGAACGCAAAGAAAGCTGAGTAGTTAAACGAAAATATCGGTCTTTATTTCGCCGGTTTCTGAAACGAACCCACGATACATGCCATCGGAATTGAAGGGCAATGCAATACTGCCGAGCGAATCGACAGCGATCAGGCCGCCTTCGCCGTTTATTTTTGTTAAATGGTCGATTGTTTCTCGAGCTGCATTTTCCAGACTTAAGCCTTTGTATTTCATCCTTGCGGCGACGTCGAATGCCGTAACTCCAAGCATAAAATATTCGCCGTGACCGGTGCATGAGACGGCACAAGTGTCGTCAGCGTAGTTGCCGGAGCCGATTATTGGCGTGTCGCCGACGCGGCCAAATTTTTTGTTGGTCATACCGCCTGTCGATGTTGCTGCTGCGAGAAATCCATTAATATCACAAGCCACGGCCCCGACAGTTCCGATAGGTTTGGCCGTAGCGTGATCTAATTGAACACGCCCCTCAGCCATGGCTTCCTGCAATTGCAGCCAGCGGTGTTCGGTAAAGAAATATTCGTCAGGCTCTGTCCGGACGCCGATCTGTTCGGCAAATTGGTTGGCACCTTCGCCGGCGAGCAGGACGTGCTCGGTCCGCTCCATAATGAGGCGGGCAAGTTTGACCGGATTTCGAATATTTTTGACGAACGCGACGGATCCAGCCCTGAGTTTATGGCCGTCCATAATGGCTGCGTCCATTTCCTGTTTGCCTTCGTGAGTAAAAACCGCACCGCGTCCGGCGTTGAACAAAGGGAAATCTTCGAGCGACGCGACTGCCGTCTCAACAGCGTCAAGCGAAGATCCGCCGTTATTTAATATCTGCCAGCCTGCTTTCAAAGCTATTTCAAGCCCGCCGCGATACTCACGCTCGAGATCGGGTGTCATCTGCGACCTCAAAATTGTTCCTGCCCCGCCGTGAACTGCTAATGCTATCTTTCCCATATAAATATATTACCGCAGGGTAGCTGAGAAGCAGAGCGAAATTTAACAGGATAAACAGGATGAGCAAGATAAAGATGCCACCAATTTAATCCTGTATATCCTATCCATCCTGTTTGAATTTACTCCGCGTCGATTCGGTGAAAATTTTTTTCTTTATTTTCTGGAAGAAATAACTTATTACAAATTTGTTTAACTAGGTAAAACCATCAGGCTTTACCACCTTATCCGAAAAGGCAAGTGTCCGAGAGGGCATACGCAAAGTCAGGAACCTGAACAAAACAGGGCGTCCGGCTGCCGAAGTGAGGTATTAATGAACAAAAAGCTAGTCTTATTTTTATTTCTGTTTGCCGCCCTGGCAACAAACTCATTTGCTCAATCCAATTCGGCGAAAGATGCTTCCGGTCCAAACGTCGGAACTCGATTAAACGACATCGAGACGGGTTTGGCTCGGTTTCTTGAAAGTGACGATGACGACACTCCAAAAGAACCGGGTCGGGTCCGCATCGTTGAATCGAAAGCTTCGGGAGTAAGTGCGTCGGTGATGCAAAAGATCGCTTCGATCGAGCACATTGCTTTTGACATCGTTAATCAAAAGCGTGTCGAGAACGGCCTCAAATCATTAGTTTGGAGCGATCAACTTGAGGGTGTTGCTCGCGGACATTCGCAAAATATGGCTGATTTCGATTTTTTCAGCCATCGAGGTATGGATAATAAAATGGTCAGCGACCGTGCGGATGATGCCCATTTAGGCAAATGGCGTGCTATCGGCGAAAATATTGCTTTTAACCGCGGATTTGCCGATCCCATTGCAAAGGCGTTGCAGTTATGGCTCGATTCGCCTTCGCACAGAAACAATATGATGAATGACAACTGGAGAGAAGCAGCCATCGGCGTGGCAATCGCTGCTGACGGATCATATTATTTCACGCAGGTTTTCTTGGCGAGAAAATAGAAAACAATTTCAAAATTCAGATCTGAAATTTCAAAACGAAGATTGGTCTGAAATTACAAAATCAGATATAAAGCAAATTCCGGGTTCCTAATAGGGAATTCGGAATTTCTATTTTATGCTTGATGTATGCAGCCAGCGTTCACAATGCCGTCGTTTGCCAAGATCAATTGGTCGCTGTGTATTTTGGGTAAGCGTGACGATGGATTTCACGAGCTTTTTACGGTATTTCAAACCGTCTCGCTGCACGACACGTTAACTTTTGAAGAGAGCGATAAGCTCGAACTAACTTGTGACGACCCGACGGTTCCGGTTGATGGGCGTAATTTAATACTCAAAGCGGCGACGATGCTGCGAGCACAGTTTGATGTTAGACAAGGTGCTGAGATACATCTCGAAAAACGAATACCATCGCCGGGCGGGCTTGGTGGCGGATCGTCGAATGCGGCAGCTACCTTAATCGGGTTGAAAAGTTTGTGGCGAATCGACGTTTCTGATGATGAAATACACGAGATTGCCGCGAAGCTAGGCTCGGATGTTCCGTTCTTTTTATATGGTGGAACTGTTATTGGAACCGGACGTGGTGAACTTATTGAGCAGATCGGGGATATTGCGGAGGAAAGGATGTTGATCGTAACGCCGAATATTAGTGTTTCGACCAAGGATGCGTTCGAAAGAATAAACGCCCAGACCTTGACATCAGAGGCTCAAAAATTTAATCTTACTGTTTGCCGAAACGATGCTGGAACCTTTGATCCACGCCATTCGGTATTGATAAACGATTTCGAGCTGAGCATTTTCGACGCTCATCCTGAGATCAAGCGGGTGAAAGACACTCTGCTTGGGCTTGGTGCAGTTAACGCCGCGATGAGCGGCAGCGGAGCATCAGTCTTCGCAATTTTTGACAAACAAGAGACACGGCAAGCAGCATTAAAAGCCCTTGATCGAGAGGTCAACTGGCGAAAGTTTGCCGTAGCAACCATCTCGCGACATGAGTATCGCGAGACGCTATTAAAACCAGCGTAGGGTTGTTTCCGATCAGTTTCTATAAATTCGCATTGGGGCGTAGCCAAGTGGTAAGGCACCGGTCTTTGGATCCGGCATTCGTAGGTTCGAGTCCTCCCGCCCCAGCCAATTTTGATTTTGAACGGGCTGTCTCTATTTTAGGCAGCCCGTTTTTTATTTGACTAAATGAGCGTCACAGGAAAGATCAAAGTTTTTTCGGGAACTGCACATCCGGCACTCGCAGAGGAGATCTGCGGACATCTCAGCTGTGAATTAGGAAAAGCCACGACAGGGCGGTTTTCTGACGGGGAATTTAATTACAGCATTGGCGAAAATGTTCGCGGATCAGATGTGTTTATCGTCCAGCCAACGTGTCCGCCGTCAGATCGTCATTTGATGGAGCTGCTGATAATGATCGATGCGTTCATAAGGGCTTCGGCCGAACGTGTCACCGCAGTGATCCCGTATTTCGGCTACGCACGCTCTGATAAGAAAGATCGTCCGCGTGTTCCGATCTCGGCAAAGCTGGTCTCGAACGTGATAACCAAGGCCGGTGCTCACAGGGTTTTGACAATAGATCTGCACGCATCGCAGATACAAGGGTTTTTTGACATACCGGTGGACCACCTTTATGCGGCTCCGATAGTGGTCGATTATTTTAAGGCGAACCCGATCGAAAATTTGATCGTCGTCGCTCCTGACACCGGCGGTGCCGAGCGTGCTAGAGCTTATGCAAAACGCCTGAATGCGGGACTGGCACTTTGCGACAAACGTCGTGAGCGTGCAAACGAAGCTGACGTGATGAACATCGTCGGCGACGTGAGCGGAAAGAATTGTTTGATAATCGATGATATGTGCGACACCGGCGGAACGATATGCAAGGTCGCCGAGGCACTGCACAAAGCGGGTGCCAACGAGATCTCAGCTTGCTTTACGCACGGTGTGCTGTCGGGTAATGCGATCGAGAACATTCGCAATTCGCATTTGAAAAAGGTGATCGTGACCAACACTATCCCGATCAGCGAAAACGGTTTGCCGCTCGTCGAGGGTGGCAAGATAGAGGTTTTGAGCGTCGCCAAGTTGTTGGCTTCGGCGATCAATTCGATACACGACGAGACCAGTGTTTCGTCACTATTTATTTAGTTCAAAGTTCAAAGTTTAAAGTTTCATGTTCAAACTTAAGAACTGGAAAAGCAACCTTGAACTTGGAACCTTAAACTAGAGGAATTATGGCAGAAAAAGTAATTGTAAAAGCAGTAAAGCGTGAAACGCGCGGCAAGAATACAAATCGCCGTCTGCGCGTCGAGGGCAAGATTCCGGTCATCGTCTATGGCGGCGGCACGGAGAGCCTTGCGGCAACCGCTGATCTGAAAGATCTCGCGGCTATTCTCCGTTCGGATTCGGGCGTTAACACGGTTTTCGGACTCGATATCGAGGGTGAAGGCATTAACGATGTTATTTTTCAGGATCGTCAGATCCACGCCCTTCACGGACGTCTGATCCACGCGGATCTTCGCCGTTTTGCAAAGGGCGAAAAGATCGAAATGACGGTTCCTATCCATTTGATGGGCCATCCAAAAGGTCTCGAAGAGGACGGTGCTGTTCTTTCGCAGTTGATGCGCGAGATCAAAGTGTTGTGCGAACCGGCAAATACGCCGGATTCTATCGACGTTGATGTGAGCGAACTGGATGCGGGACACTCGCTGCACGTTGCTGACCTCAAAGTCGGTGCTGGCATCGAGATCAATGACAATCCGGAAGCGGTCGTCGCGACGATAGTTACTGTTAAGGAAGCTGATCTCGAACCTCAGACGGAAGCTGGTGAAGCACCTGTAGTTGAGGGTGAAGCACCTGCTGCCGAAGCTGATGGCGACGGCGGGGAATAGTTTCCGCATTTGATGGCAACGGCGTCTGAAACCAATTGGCTCGTGGTCGGGCTCGGAAATCCGGGTTCGCAATACGAGAAAACGCGGCACAATCTCGGGTTTATGCTCGTCGATCTGCTCGCCAACCAATTGCAGACTCGGGTTTTGCGTGACGAATGCCGTTCGCTGATAGGGCGGGCGGAGATTGATAATCGAACCGTTGAATTAGCCAAGCCGCAGACGTTTATGAACCTCAGCGGCGAGGCGGTAAACGGCCTACTGGCAAAAGATAACCGCTCGGTCGAAAAACTGATAGTTATCTCGGACGATCTGGCACTGCCTTTTGGCAGTATCCGTATTCGGCCTCAGGGAAGCCACGGCGGACAAAACGGTTTGAGATCGATCATCGATTGTTTGAAAACGCAGGAGTTTATACGTCTCCGCATTGGAATTCAGCCGGAGCATCCGATAGGCGACGCGGCACGGTTCGTTTTGGAAAATTTCGCAAAAAGCGATGCCAAGACGCTTGAAAATGTATTAGAAACAGCAGCCGACGCGGTACGCACGATAATTGGTGAGGGTGTTGACGCGGCGATGCAAAAGTTTAATTAAAGAATCCTTACTTCATCCGACATGTGATGAGGTTGGTTACCCAAAAGGAGATAAGAAATAAATGGCAAATAGAACATACGAAGTAATGTATATCGTCAATCCGGAGACGGAAGCTGACAAGATCGAGAAATTGAACGAGGCTGTCGGTAAATTGATCGAGAAAGAAGGCGGAACCGTTGTCCGTATGGACGACATCGGTAAGCGTAACCTCGCTTATCCGATCCAGAAAAAATACGAAGGCCACTATGTGCTTTTCGAAGTTGACGGCACCGGACAGGAGATCCTCGAGCTCGAACGCCGTATGCGCGTCAACGATCTCATTATGAGATTTATCACCGTTCGCGTTGACGAAGACCGTAAAAAAGCGGACAAAATTCACGCAAAACGCGAGGCTCGTGCAGCCAAGCGTGCGTCGTTCCGTCCGTCAGCAGAGGCGGCAGAAGCAGCAACGGAGGAGCAGGCCGAGGCCTAAGTTCGGAGTACCAACTTTAGTTGGCCTCCTTTCATAATATTGGAGAGCCGCCTAAAGGCGGAACTCCAAACAGGAGAAATTTATGGCAGAAAATGATATGGATTTTGTAGATGACAGAAACGGGCTTGGCGTAGGAGAAGACGTTATCGGCGATCGTCCGCGGCGTTATCAGCGTCGCCGTCCTCGTAATATGGTGCCTGACTATGTCGATTGGAAAGATGTCGATCTGTTGAGGCAGTTCGTGCCGGAACGCGGCAAAATTATGCCGCGCCGCATATCGGGCATTACGGCTAAGGATCAGCGCCGCATCGCTACAGCGATTAAGCGTGCGCGTTCGATGGCAATGCTGCCGTTCGTTGCGGACTAAAACAGGAGGATTTATTTATCATGGCAACAACTACTATTTTATTACGCGAGGATATTGAGCATGTCGGCGGACGCGGCGAGATCGTTAAGGTCAAAGCTGGTTTTGCTCGCAACTACCTGCTGCCGCAGTCACTTGCGACGCTCGCAACTAAGGGCAACGTCAAACAGATCGAGCAGGAGCGTGAGGCTCTGCTCAAGAGAGCGGCCGTCGAAAAGGCTACCGCCGATGCTCAACGTGAACAGATGGGCACCATCAGCTTGAGCTTTGAACGTAAATCAGGCGAAGCCGGAGCTCTGTTCGGTTCGGTCACGTCGATGGACATTGCTGAGGCTCTCAAAGCCAAAGGCTATGAGATCGATCGCCGCAAGATCGTTCTCAAGGACGCGATCAAGGAAACGGGCGAATACCTCGTCAAGGTCAAGCTTCACCGCGAAGTCACCCTTGAGGTGCCTGTGACTGTCACTGCCGAAGGCGGCGAGACGGTCGAGAAACCGGCTCGCAAGCCAAAAGCTGAAGCAGCACCGGCCGTCGAAGAAGCAGCTCCTGCACCAGCAGAAGTCGGAGAAGAGACAGTCGAGGCTATCAAAGAAACGACTGCTGAATAAGCACATCGCTAATCGCGATACACATGGAAACCTAGGGTTAAGCGAAAGCAAAACTCTAGGTTTTCTTTTGCTCTAAATGTCCGTCTTATTTACAGTTGAGAGGTTTCTTTTTTTGCCTTTCGACAACGCCATAAATTCCAATTAAAATACATTTCACCCTTTCAATTTTGGAGCAATTTCACCCGATGGCAAGCGTTTTTCCTGATTCACGACGAGAGCAATTCTTAGAAAAGCCGCTGCCGAGCAGCGACGAGAGCGAGCGCGTTATTTTAGGGGCGATATTACTCGATAATGCGGTGATCGCTCAGGCGGTCGAACATCTCAAGGCCGAGGATTTTTATTCGCCGCTG
>JBKJRA010000341.1:0-7912 GCA_046594975.1 Pyrinomonadaceae bacterium
CTCCCAAATAACCACGTCGCACCTTGCCGTTTTTCAATATCTGGTTATAAACATACGACGCCTCGCTCGACGGCAACGCAAAACTCACGCCGTTATAATCTCCGGTCGAGGTCGCGATCTGAGAATTGACGCCGATCACATCGCCGTCGAGATTTACAAGCGGCCCGCCGGAATTACCGCGATTAACCGCTGCATCCGTTTGGATAAATTTCTGAAATGCTGAACCGCCCGGCGTTTCCCTTTGTGTCTGTGAGATGATTCCTGCGGTCACACTTTTTGACAAGCCAAACGGCGAACCTATCGCCAACACCCAATCCCCGACCTCTGCCTTGTCCGAATCGCCAAATTTGACAAATGGCAGATCGCGTCCGGCATTGATCTTTAACACCGCTATATCCGTTTCTTTTTCACCGTCAATACCGACGACTGTCGCCGTAAACTCCTCGCCTGTATCGAGCCTCACGGTGATTCTCGCTGCGTCATCTACGACATGTGCGTTCGTTATAATATAGCCCGATTTATCTACAATAAATCCGCTCCCCACCGAGTAGACAGGCTGCTGCGGCAATTGTCGACGGAAAAAATCCATAACGTCGTCGTTGTTGCCCGGTGTCGGTGTACTCTTTGCCATTGACTGCGAAACCTTGCTTTTGGTGTCGATATTGACGACTGCAGGCTCGACTTTTCTGGCGATCTCGGCGAATGTTTTCGATTGCTTTTCGGGTTGTGCAAATACGCCCCCGCCGATGCCACATACGAATGTCAAAATTATTACGAGATGAAATTTACGGGTAAAAAAGAGGTGATCTTTGACCATAGCTGTTTCTACTAAAAATTAAGGGATGTCGCCGTTAGTAACAGACGAGATTATATCAAAATCAATTTTCTTTTTCTTTGATGCGGAAACTAAGGACGGAGAAGAACTTTTAGCATACCTTTTTCAGCGGCTCGGCCCATCGCAGCGACGCCGCTTGCAAGTGCAAAATCATCGGTAATAAGCGGTGAAACGTCGATCTGGCCATTAGCAAGCAGCTCAACCGCCGGAGCAAATCGCCCGCAGCGTGAGCCGACAATAGTGATCTCATCAACTACGATCCGCGAAGCCTGCCACACAGGGGTGCCGTGAAATGTCGATTTCAACACGACCTTGCCGCGAGGCCGAACTAGATCGATTGCCGTCGCGAAACCTGTCTCCGACCCGCTCGCCTCTACTACGACATCAAAACTGGCAAACATCGACGGTTCAACGTCAGCAACTAAAACGCCAGTAACACCGATCTTTTGGGCGATGGAAATTTTCGTTGAATGTTTGCCAATCAGCATCACATTTCGCGACTTTAACGAGAGACTCATCGCACACAAAAGCCCGAGTTTTCCGTCACCGATCACAGCAATTTTCGTATCCGGCTGCACATCGACCTGCTCAGTAATGCCATACGCCGCCGCAAGCGGCTCTGCAAAAACGGCCTGTTCGTCCGAAACATTATCCGGAACCACGATCAGATTTCGCGACGGCAGCGACAGATATTCGGCGTGAGCCCCGTCACGCCCAATAATGCCGAGCACCGTCCGTGTTGGGCAGTGTCGCGGATCTCCAGCGGCACATTTTTCACAAATACCGCAGCCAGCATTGATCTCACCAACCACGCGTTTGCCGATCAGATGCATCGCATCGTCCGCCTTTTCAACCACGCCGACAAATTCATGCCCGATAGTTCCGGTAAATCCCGCGTACCCTCTAACGATCTCAAGATCCGTATTGCAAATGCCGGACGTCGTGACCCGCACGAGAGCCTCGCCGTCGCGCTGCGGCACCGGAATATCGGCGAGAGTTAGTTTATCGTTTTCGAATCTAAGCGCTTTCATCTCTGGTTTTGATAATATGCGGGCTGTAATATATTCTGCAAACACATAATGATCGATTCAAAAGGCATCGCCGATATCATTGCCGTTTATCATAAATACGGATGGATCTTACGCCGAGTTTTGCTTACCACGGAGTTGAAAAAGAGGCTTGGCACTGACACATCGCAACTATTTGCAGGCGTTAAAGTTATGGATGACGACATTGATGCGGCTTGGTTTTCACGCCCGCCGCGAGCGGGAGGTATTGCGTGGGAAATACGCCATTTTAGCGATACTCCATATGCATTGCTTGAGAATATTGACGAAACTGCATCAGGATTTGAGGATGCTCTTCGCTCTATAGAGGCGCGGCTGCAAAAGGCCGTTGCAAAAACCAGATCTCCTTGACAAGAGCTGTTTGCGACTGCAAACTTAAATTTGATTGAGATGATGATAAAAGAATTTGGCGGAACAATTGCAAGCGTATGGGAAGGCTTGCGGCCCGTCACAAAAAAAATGCTTGTCGGAGTCCTTCAGGATGGCAAAACGAGTCCGGCAAACGCTCCGAGCTCAAAATTTTCCTACGATGCACACGCCGATTGGGAAGTCAGCCGTTTGCTCACAGCCCTTGACGAGCAATCAAAGACCAAGGAAATTAGAACAAATAAACAAAAGCTAGCTGAGTTCGATCAGCTTGCAGAAACATGTGTCCGTGTTTTAGAATCGCAATCCGCATCCGCCGAGGTCTTTATCCAGCTCGCGACCCGGGCCATAAAAGACAATGATTATAACCGCCTGGACAAACTCGCCGACCATCTGACGGAGCGTTATTCGTCAAGCGAGATCGCCGAGATAGTTCGCCAGACGGAGTTGCCGCAGATACGTGCCATCGCCTATGAAACACTCGCGATGATGCCTCTGCAAAATGTCGTGCCGCTGCTCGACGACCCGCTCTACTCCGGCATCGCCGCCGCAACCCTCGAGCAAAAAGCCTTTGAATTTGACTCCGACGAGGCTCGCGACATACTGGAACAATTTGATTCTGAAACTGCTAACGGTGAGTAGTGATCTGATCTTTATTTCTTGGGCTGTCCAAACCCCCAACTATATGGCTTATCCTTTAAAATTCCGCCGCCCACGCGGACGCCGAGCCACATAATATCTGAGATAAATTTATGTTTGAAACCGCCTTTGGCGCGGACGCAATTGAATAGTTGTTCGTCTGCAGATTTGCGCTCAGCTTGTGTGCCGCCGCGAAAATAGGCCTTGTCGTGTTGGAGACAGCAGTCGCCCCAATCGCCATCGGGAAACATCGTACAGCCATCACCAATAAAATCCGCCGGAGGCTCGATCGGCTTTTCTTTCTGAGCCACCTGCGAAAGCACATTTATCGCAAACAACACGAAAAATACTAATATCACCAGCGATTTTTTCATTGTTTCTATACGTTTGCTTCGACCCGTTTTTCTTTCAAACGGCCCGGATACATTGGAAACCTGGCTGTCAATTCGGCAACGTCGCGTCTGACCTTTGCTTTGACATCTTCTGACTCGGGTGCGTGGATGACCGATGCGATCATCTCGCCGATCAGCCGCATATCGGCCTCTTTCATACCGCGCGTCGTGAGTGCCGGTGTTCCTAATCTGATGCCCGACGCTGTAAAAGGCTTGTTTGTGTCGAACGGAATCGTGTTCTTATTAACGGTGATGTGAACATCGTCAAGAGCTTTTTCCGCCACCTTGCCCGTAATTCCCTTGCCATCCATAAAGACGTCCACGAGCAGCAAATGGTTGTCTGTGCCCCCCGAAACTATTCGAAGTCCGGCATCGCCCAGCGTGGCTGCGAGCACCTTAGCATTGTCGATCACCTGCTGCTGATACGCCTTAAAATCATCGCGTAGAGCCTCACCAAAAGCAACGGCTTTCGCCGCAATAATATGCACCAGCGGCCCGCCCTGAACGCCCGGAAAAACGCTGCGGTTAATATCCGCCGCAGATTCCTCTCTACACAATATCAATCCCCCACGCGGCCCTCGCAGTGTTTTATGCGTCGTCGTCGTTACAAATTCGCAATGACGTACCGGCGAAGGGTGCAATCCGGTGGCAACAAGCCCCGCAATGTGCGCCATATCGGCCATAACCTTTGCACCTACTGAACGGGCGATCTCACCGATGCGTTCGAAATTTATTATGCGCGGATAGGCCGACGCTCCGCAGATAAGCAGTTTTGGCCGCGATTCTTCCGCGATCTTTTGCAACTCGTCGTAATCGATCTGCTCGGTCTCACGATCGACACCATAGTCAGCGACCTTATAGTTGATCCCTGAAAAGTTGAGCGGATGCCCGTGTGTCAGGTGTCCGCCGTGCGACAAATTCATCCCCAATATCGTGTCGCCGTGATCAAGTGCCGTCATTAGCACCGCCATATTCGCCTGCGCACCGCTGTGGGGCTGGACGTTGGCATGTTCGGCTCCAAATATCTCTTTCGCCCGGTCAATCGCCAGATTTTCCACCACATCGGCAAACTCACATCCGCCGTAATAGCGTTTCGCCGGATAACCTTCGGCGTATTTATTCGTAAATACCGTCCCCGCGGCTTGCAAAACCGCTTCGGACACAAAATTCTCCGATGCGATCAGCTCGAGCCCGTCCGTCTGCCGCCGAACCTCATTGTCAATTGCATTGCTAATGAGCGGATCCGCGTCCGCTATGTTTGCTGTAAAAAAGTCGTTCATAGTGACAATATTATACGTTTTCAGTTATTGAATCATCGAGCCGAATTCATTTTCATCGAGCACAGCAACGCCCAGACTCTCCGCCTTGGTCAATTTCGAACCGGCGTCGCTACCGGCAACGACGAAATCGGTGTTTTTGCTGACCGACGAGGATACGCGGCCGCCACGGTCTTCGATAAGTTTTGCGGCTTCGTCGCGGGTGTAGTTTTCGAGTTTGCCGGTGAGGACAAAGGTCTTTCCTTGAAATCTTTCATCGAGCAACGCCGTGCTTGCAGCGTCAGTTTCGGTTTTGACATTGGCGTTTTTCAGACGATTAACAAGGTCGATATTTCGCGGATCGCGAAACCATTCATACACACTCTCGGCGACGGCGAGGCCGATCTCGTGGATATCATCTAGTTCCTGAACGCTCCCTTCGGCAAGGCGGTCGATGCTGCGGAAAAGGATTAGCAAGGATTTTGGCGTATCGTTCGCCAACATGACGAATATCGATGCCATAAAGAAGCCGTTGTAGGCCGCGCGTCCGGCTCGCCGCGATCTGATCGATCAGATTAGTGCCTGATTTCTCGGCCATTCGGTCGAGCGATGCGACCTGTTGGACCGTCAAATTGTAAACATCTGCAACATCCTTGATCGAGCCATTATCTACGAGCGTCTCGACCAATACTTCACCTAAACCCTCAATATCCATCGCCTTTCGCGAGCCGAAATATAAAACGCGAGCTTTGACCTTCGCGGGGCAAACATCATTTGTGCAGCGGCGAACAGCCTCGCCTTCGGGACGAACGGCTGGCGAATTACAGACCGGACAGACGGTCGGAAATTCAAATTCCGTTTCGCGGCCATCGCGTTTTGACGCAACTACCGATAACACTTGCGGGATGATCTCACCGCTCTTTTCGATCATCACATAGTCGCCGATCTTTAGATCGAGTCGGTTGATCTCGTCCTCGTTATGGAGCGATGCTCGGGCAACGGTCGTGCCTGCGAGCAAGGTCGGCTCGAGATAAGCGACCGGCGTTAAGGCTCCCGTTCTGCCAACCTGAATACCGATGCCCAATAGCCGTGTCGTCGCCTGTCGTGCCGGATATTTGTATGCGATCGCCCAACGCGGAGCCTTGGTTGTGGTGCCAAATTCGTCCTGCAGTGCCGTCGAATTAACCTTTACGACGACGCCGTCGATCTCGTAATCGAGCCCATCGCGAACCGTCTCCATCTCAGCGATAAACGCCGCGAGTGCATCAAAATCAGCACAAACTCTGCGATGCGGATTGACGTTAAAACCATTCGTGCCACACCACTCAAAAAGTTCCCAGTGGGACGCAAACATCTTGGTGTTGCCTGTAAACCCATCATACGGAAACATATCCAGCCGCCGCGATGCCACGACCGCCGAATCGAGCATTCTGAGCGTCCCCGAAGCACAGTTTCGCGGATTGGCAAATGTCTTTTCACCCTGCATCTCAAGTTCGTCGTTGATTCTTTTGAATTGCGAACGCGACAGAAAAACCTCGCCTCGAACCTCGGCATGCACAGGTGCATCGATTTTTAATTTAAGTGGGATGCTGCGAATGGTCTTAACATTTTGCGTAACCTCATCACCCTGTGCACCGTCACCGCGGGTCGCACCACTCACTAAAATGCCGTTCTCATAATGTAGCGAAACCGAGAGACCGTCGATCTTTAGCTCAGCGACGTAATCCAGTTTTCGCCCTTCGGCAAGCTTTTCGCACCGCTCGGTAAACGCCTTTAATTCGGCCAGATCATACGAATTATCAAGTGACATCAGAGCAACGGTGTGTGTAAACGGCTTGAGGCTAGTGGCTTTTCCACCGACACGCTGCGTCGGACTGTCAGGCGTCACGAGGTCAGGATGCTCGGCTTCGAGGGCCCTTAATTTCTCCAAAAGCTGGTCAAATTCAAAGTCCGATATCTCCGGCGTGTCCTGCTGATAATACAGGTCGCTGTGCCGCTCGATCTCCGTCCTAAGCTGTTGTATTTCTTCGTTTACGCTCATTCTTTGTTCATAAATTCCGCGATCAGCCGGTGAAAATGATGCGTTCCGCGTTCACGCGAAGGTGAATATCTTCCGTGCGAATAAAATCTTGAGCGTATTCCCTTTTGAACGCTTTCCACCACGGCTTCGTCCTCTAATTCGACCGTGTGCAGATCGGCTCCGGCACTCTTTTCGATCAAAGATTCATCGCGAACATACGTCAAAAACTCAACAATAGTTTTCGAAGGCGTAACCGGACGCACGACATTCACTGATATTCCCCAAGGGTAAAAATTGAACATCAGATTAGGGAAAATGAACAAATATCTCGCCGCAACTTTGCCGTCATCGCCAAATCCTGTCTGCAAGCTCGAATACCGGAATGTCTCGGTCGTGTAGCTGCCGTAATCGACGATCTCGTTCAGAGCTTTGTGGACATACGGGATATGAAAGCCCTCGAGGTAATTTTCGCAATACAACGCCCAATGAGCGTTGACCTCATATTCGCGCTTCGCAGTCAAACGCAAGCCGCTCGCATCATAGCCGTCATCTGCAAACCGCACTGCAACATCGCTCACAAACGCCTCAAAAGTATCAACAGGATCGATAGACGCAAACATAAACCCCTGTCTCGCCGCGAATGGCAACTGTCTCAAATTATCGCTTTCACATGGAAAATTTTCGACTCCGTCAAACTCAGGCATCGACAGCATTTCGCCGCTCAATAAAAATCGTCTGCCGTGATAATTGCAGCGGATCAGATCGGCATTACACCGTTCTTCGACGAGGATCTTGCCGCGATGCGTGCAGACATTTGAAAGACAGGACAGGCGTTCCGAGGTTTTTACCAGCAGTACAGGCTCGTCCAAAAATCCCGGCAATATAGTGACCGGTTTCAGGCTCTCGACCTCGTCGGCCTTGCCTAAAAACTGCCAGCTACGGGCAAATATCTTCTCTTTAGACAGCTCAAAATGTGCCGGATCAGTGTAAAACTCCGTCCCAAGCGTCTTTGCTTTTCTTATGTCCGGCTCGATATCAAAGATCGACATAACTATTCAGAATACAGGAGATACGCCGGATGCTTATCATCACGTCGAAAGCTCCGCCCTACCAGTCCACTTGCAAATGACGTCTCAAACTCACCGCGAATACGAATCTGCTCCGCCAATGCCGCCGCCGGATCGGCCTCGACCAAAGCGGCCCAGTCATTCATGATCGTGATCTCAGCGACAGGCTCGCTTGTCTCGACAAATTTTTCTCCAGCCGCGAGACCCGCGACATTTGGACTCTCAATATCCCATTCGGCAAAGAGCCGGTCACTTGCGAGACCGATATTC
>JBKJRA010000264.1:0-2556 GCA_046594975.1 Pyrinomonadaceae bacterium
GCAAGAGTAAGCCTAGTTCCGATGATGGCCGCTGCTCCTGTCGTGGCCGATACTTTCACAAACCCGCGTCGATCTATCATAAAATTTCTCCTCGTATTTAAGGCGGATTATAGCAGAGATTCTCGGTAGCAAAGAACACCCGCCGCGATTCTCAGTTATACTTGATCCTGATGGATCCGACCAAAGCTGAAATTCCGCCTCCAAAACTTATTACTGCATTGAGCCGTTTCGATCTGCTCCCCGCGATAGTCTTTTTACCAACCCGCCGAAAATGCGACGAAGCCGCCTCCGAGGTCGCCACAGATAGGTCGCAGCGTGCCGACCCGGAGAGATTGAAACGGCGGCGCGAGATATTTGACAAATTTGCAACAGAGTTTCCTGAGGTTTTAGACCATAAACATGCTCAGGTCATAGTCAATGCAGGCGTCGCGGCTCACCACGCTGGTCACATTCCGTCTTGGAAACTGCTCATCGAAAAGATGATGTCCGGCGGGCTGCTCAATGCCCTGTTCGCCACATCGACGGTCGCTGCAGGAGTCGATTTCCCTGCTCGCTCTGTCGTGATCGTTAACGCTGACACACGCGGCAACGATGGCTGGCGGGCTTTGACGGCAAGCGAATTACAGCAAATGACCGGTCGTGCAGGCCGCCGCGGACGAGACAATGTGGGCTTTGTCGTGCTGGCTCCGGGACAATTTCAAAACCCGAGAAAGATCGCAGAGCTTCTAAAATCTCCACCCGACGCACTCGAGAGCCGCTTTCGCGCAACATACACGAGCCTTTTGAATCTGCTCGATGCTTTTGGCAATTTCGAACAGGTTCGCGAGATCGCCGAAAAGAGTTTTGCATTTCGCGAGAGCCGCCGCCAAAGTGCCGACAGCAAACGGGCGGATGGTGCTGAGATGTTGAGCGATCGCATCTGGGAGCCGTTTGAACGCCGTGCCGCCGTGCTCGATCATTTTGGCTATATCGATCTTAAAACTGAAACCGTCACGGAGGATGGCAAATGGCTCGCCGATCTGCGTATCGACCGGCCTCTGCTCGTTGGCGAGGCTTTGAAACAAGGCGTCTTTGACAAACTGACCATCGCACACGCCGCGGGACTGATGGCGTCCGTCGCGTCCGACGCTGACCGCAGCTACGGCGAGATGCATTCCTCGAGAGCGATGACCGACATACTCGGGAATTTCGAAGATCTTGTCGTCAGAGTCTCAAATGTCGAATGGAAAAATGGCGTGACCCCCACCGAAGAGATCAATTATTCCGCAGCCGCTGCCGCCGAACGTTGGACCGCGGGAATGGTGTGGGACGAGCTGGTTGACCGGACACGGGCCGAGGAAGGCGACCTAGTCCGTCTGCTTTCCCGCACCGGCGAGGCTTTAAGACAGTTATCCAACCTTCGCGAAACAAACCCCGCCGCCGCCGCAATTGCATCTGCCGCAGCCGATGTGATGCTGCGTGAGCCCGTGAGGTAGAACCTACATCGGCTTTAACATCTCGTATTGGCTCAGCCGCTCGTAAAATCCCAGCTCCGTAAAAAAGCTAATGACCGACGGCAGCGATTTATCGACATTTATGATCTGAAGCGAATATCCGTCTGCCGTCTCGTCCTGCAAATGCTGGACCAACGATCTACCAATGCCTCGATTTCTGTGTGATTTATCGACTGCTATCTGAGCAACGCGGCCAAATTTTGACGAAAAAACGATATAGGCAACGCATTTGCCATCGATAAACGCACCGGCGATCTTTTTCAATTCCATGCTGCGGGTAACGGCATCGATCGAGTTTTGCCAGGACGGTTTTCCGTCCCAAAATGTCCTAAAGAGATCCCAATCCGCTTCTGCGATCTTGCAGATCTCTACGCCCGGCGGTAGCGCAGCATCCGCTTTTAACTTACCGTCGCATTGCAGGAGAGCGAGTTCGCGAGTCGAGCTAAACCCTAGTTTGTTATACAAAGCGATCGCGTTTTTATTGGTAGTGATGACCTCGAGCAGGCATTGCTGTACACCTTTGCCCTTAAAGATCGGCAGCATCATCTCAAACATTTCTTCGCTGATGCCATTTCTCCGCATCGTCGGGATAACGCCCGTTCCGGCATCATAGATGGTCGATCTCCCTTCCCAATCGCCAAATCCATTGAGCGAAAACCCCACGAGTTTGCCGTCAATAATACAGCCGACCGTCGCATCGAGATCAACGGCATTCAATAAAATATGATTGCGAAACTGGGTCTCGGTGAGTGCAAACGGAAATACGTAATCGGAAAACGCCTCGATAAACGCATTGTAAAGCTGCGCGAAATATTCATCGTTCAAAAACCTACAGTGCCGCGAGGCGGTTCCGTTTCCAGTATCCATTTGGTAAAATGATATTGTAATACAGTGGTGTAACCATTGAATTTAATTAAGGTTGTGTAAAAATGCAAGTTCTGTTGGCAAATGAATACGGGTTTTGTTTCGGAGTCGAGCGTGCTGTCGAGATGGTTGAGGAAGCTGTCAATGCTGGCGACACGGTTCGGGCACTGGGTCCGCTCATCCATAACGAGCAGGAAAT